>RDZL01000185.1 GCA_004295165.1 Flavobacteriia bacterium | reverse complement strand
TTGATGAGGCCGTAAAAAGAAACTTCAGCGTCTTTTCGTTTATCCCGAATACCGCCGCAGTTTCTTTTTACGGCCTCATCAAAGGCTTGGAAGAAGCCCTCAACCAAGATAAAATCAAGCAAATTCAGGCATTGGGGCCTAACGCGTCCAGCGAAGCACTAAGTGATATCATCAATCGCCGTGCGCGCATCGAAAAAATTGCCATCAAAGACGCCAAGCTGCGCACCTTCATTACCCAAGACGACTCCCGCGACGACCTCGTAGCCCACGTCTACGACATCACCTACGGTTCTGTACGCCGCGGCACCGACAACCTGATCGTGATTGACGACAGCATTGTACGCGGCACCACCCTGCGCCAAAGTATCTTGCGCATCTTAGACCGCCTTGGCCCTAAGAAAGTAGTGGTGGTTTCTTCGGCACCGCAAATCCGCTACCCAGACTGCTACGGCATCGACATGGCCAAAATGGGCGACTTCATCGCTTTTGAAGCTGCCATTGCCCTCTTGCGCGAACGCGGCCAAGCTCACCTCATCGACGAAGTCTACAAAGCAGCACTCGAACAAGTCAAACTGCCCAAAGAACAAGTCAAAAACGTGGTGCAGCGCATCTACGCACCTTTCTCAGACAAAGAAATCTCTGCCCAAATTGCCAAAATGCTCACGCCTGCTGGCATGCAAGCCGAGGTAGAAATCATTTATCAAAGCGTAGAAAACCTTCACCAAGCCTGCCCAGGCCACACCGGCGACTGGTACTTTACCGGCAACTACCCTACCCCTGGCGGCAATAAGGTCGTGAACCGCGCTTTCATCAACTGGATGGAGAAACGCAACGAACGCGCATATTAAAGTGTTTTTAACAGACCTATAAGATCGAGTAGGCCTATTTGCTCTGTATCGCGCGCCAAAACAAGATGCTCGGTTGTATTACAAAGTACAAAGCGACGCACAGCACCTACATCCTGACAAGCTTCAAAAAAGCCCCTGCCTAATTTTGGCATAGTTCCGCGCTTGATTTCAACAACCCATGTTTCATTTTTGGGTGTTTGTAAAACCAAATCGAGTTCTACTTGCGTACTCGTTCGGTAATAGCTACAAGACCAACGGTCATCTAAAACAGCCAAAATTTGTTCAACCATAAAACCTTCCCAACTAGCACCTAGCGTCGGGTGTCCGAGCAAGACATCGTATTCAGAAATTTGCAACAACTTGTGTAAAATACCGGTATCCCTGAAATATATTTTTGGACTTTTAACCAAGCGTTTTTTTAAATTACCAGCCCAAGGTTTGAGCTGCCGCACCATATAAAAATCAGTTAGCAAATCTAAATAATTTTTAATGCTCGTATGACTAAGCCCCAAACTGCGTGCTATTGAACTCAGATTGACTTGCTGCCCATGAAAATGAGCTAACATTGACCAAAATCGAGAGAGTTGGGTGGTAGAAACACCCAAACCCATAGATGGAATGTCTTTTTCAAGGTAGGTCTGAACAAAATCAGCGCGCCATCGCCAACTTTCTAAATCACTTATGGCTAGATAGCTATCAGGGAAACCACCCCGAAACCAGTGTCTATCTAAGTGATACGCACTTTTTTCATAGTCCCAAAGTTCCGTTGCAGTAAATGGATGCAATTCTAAAAATCGAATACGGCCGGCCAAGGTCTCAGAAGAGGCCTGTACAAGTTCTTTCGAGGCGGACCCTAACAACAGAAAATGTCCAGTACGCTCGCCTTCTCTTCTGCGCTCATCAACGATACTCCTGAGAACCAAAAATAAATCAGGCATTCTTTGCACCTCATCTAGCACAACTAGTTGTCCATTGAACTGACCTAAGAAATAACTTGGATCTGCTAGTTTTCGTTGATCCGCTTCTTTTTCGAGATCAAGGTAAATGGCAGACTTCTGCAGTGTTGGTAAAATAGCTAAGGAAAGGGTTGTTTTACCTACTTGTCTTGGGCCTAACAATGCTACTATAGGCATTTGATCAAGAGCAGTAATGAGCTCTTGTTGCTGATTTCGGTAAATCATATATTTTCATTTTACAAGCTAATTTAGTATTTATTATTGTAAAATGAAAACAAGTATTTCATTTTACAATAATATCAGGTATTTTTCCTTGCAATTTGAAAACTTTTGATTCAATGATGGCCTGCGTGTCTTTTTGATTTTCTATCAAAGACAAGAGCATTTGATCGAGCCCTTCTGCCGTCTCAACAACCTGCGCAAAACCCAAATCAATGAACTGCTGCGCTTCCGGAAATTTCTCATGCTTCGGCCCAAACAAAACCGGTAAACCATAGGCCAAGGGCTCTAAAATATTGTGCAAACTGCCGCTAAAGCCGCCACCCACAAAAGCCACCGAACCATACTGATAAGCCGCACTGAGGTGGCCAATAGTGTCTAAAATCAAGATTTGGTGTTGCGCAAGGTTTGAATTTTCAAGCTCCGAATAAAAAAGCGCTGTTGGGAATTGCGTTTTTAACTGATTCAAATGGCCTTTGGAAAGATCATGGGGGGCAATTAAGATTTTGAATTGCTCAAGAGCGTTTGGCTTTTTCTGAAGGAATTCCAATAACAGCGCTTCTTCAGCAGGCCAACTACTGCCCAAGATGAGAAGTGGTGAAGCACACACAAATTGTTCAATGAGGGCATTGGGCTTGGCCCTTGCTTTGGCCTCCAACACCCGATTGAAGCGCAGGTCTCCTAAAAGCGCTATCCGCTCTGCCTTTACGCCGATTTTTAAGAGCAGCTGTTTCGTGTTTTCATTTTGTACCCCAAAGTAAGCTACGCGCTGCAAGGCCTTTCTAAAAAATCCACCATACCACTTGAAATACACTTGCGAAGATCGCAACATGGTCGATACCGAATAGATAGCTACTTGCGCTTTGTGCGCTTCTTTGAGCAAATTGGGCCAGAATTCATATTTGGGCACATACAAGCGCGCAGCGCCTACGGCCTTAACCAAACGCCGCATCTGACCCGGAAGGTCTGCGGGTAAATAAAACACCGCGTGTGGTTCAAAACCACGCTTGTGGTAATGCTGCATGCCCGACGGCGAATAAAAACTCACGACAATTTCAACACTTGGATCTGCAGCAACACAGGCCTCGATAAGCGGCAAAGCCATGTCGTATTCACCTAAAGACGCGCAATGGAACCAGTAGCGTTTGTGGCCAGTTTTGGGTAAGTTTTGAAGGATGCCCCAGGTTGCTCTCCGACCCAAAACCAAAGCTTTGGCTTTCGGGTGCCAAAGGGCTACCAACTTCAAAAACAGTTGGTAAATGGCAATAAAGAAAGTATAAAGTAGGCCCATCAATTATAATAATACTCCCTCGGCTCCGCCGAATAAAAAGGAATATACCAACCGATACGGAAACCCGTTTGGAGGTCGAGGCGGCGGGCGGTGGAGACAGGTTCGTTGGGCTGGTCAAAGTTGATGGTGCGGCGGTTGTAGGTGAAGCCTTGCTGGAAATAGAGGCCGGCGTAGAAGCTCGCAGAGCCGCGGTTGTTGAGAAAGGAATAGCCGACGAATTGTTGGGTGTTGAGGCCGGTTGTGAGGCGGTCATAGCCTTTTTTGTAATCGAGCTCGATTTGCGGCACCACGTTGTCATTGGTTTCGATGCGCAGGCGGTGCAGCATGTAGCCGCCGCTGAGCTGTACTAAAATGCCGCTATTGCGGTTGCTTTGATTGAGCGGGAACAACCTGCCTACATAGGCGTTGGCGTGGACGCCGCGCGGGTATACGAGCACCGCGGCCGGCATGCCGAGGTCGTTGGTGATGTTGCCCGATGCATCTAGGAGGTGATCAAAAAGGCCAGTGAGGCGTACGTTGTCTGAGAACCAGAAGTCGGATTCGATGCCAAAACTCCAGTTGCTTTTGAGTTTATAGCCCGCTGTGAGGCCTACGCGGTTGAAATAACCGTAGCGCGCAGCTAAATCGCCACCAGAGAATGCACCTCCGTAGTGGATACCCACCACCGGTACGGCAAGCGCTTCTGAGCCCGATACCTGAGCGTTTAGCGTGCAGGTACATAAAGAAAGTAGAACGATGAGCAGCAAATCTTTCATGTGGTAAAAATACGTTTAATCCAAGAAACAAAAAACCCCACGAGCGTGAGGTTTTTGTGGCTTTTGAAAATAAATTGCGCTATTATTTCTTTCCTATACGCTTGCGTAATGTTCTAAGAAATGGGAATGCGACTTCAAAAAAGCGCTGAAACTTCGATGGCTTTTTCTTTGGGCCGTCAAAATACTCTGAATCTCCGTAAGCCGCACCATAGCCGTAACCATAACCGTAGCCATAACCATACCCAGCACCATAACCGTAGCCGTAACCATAGCCTTTTTTGTTCAAATCAGTAGAATTGACAAGCATTGCCATATTTGGTATTTTTTGGTCATGATATAACCCAGCTGGAATACCTAGCATGCGTTTATCCAGTTTTTCAGCACGAACGACATAAACAACCAATTCTGCAAATTGATTCACATGTAGGGCGTCAGAGACCATGCCTAATGGAGCGGTATCAATGACAATGTAGTCATAGCGTTTTTTTGCTTCGTTGATCAGTGCTGCCAAACGAGGTCGAAGAATAAGTTCCGAAGGGTTTGGTGGAATATCACCTGAAATGATGTAGTCTAGATTTGAATTTGAAGGATCGTTGATGACCAAATCGTCAATCGTCAAGTCTGTATTTACGATATAATTTGTAACGCCAACGGTTTGAGGAATATCGACATATCTTGAAATTTTTGGAGCGCGCAAGTCTAAGCCCAGAACCAATGTCTTTTTATCAGAGTGTGCCAAGGAATGACCAATATTTATCGAAACAAATGTTTTTCCTTCACCTGAAATTGTCGAGGTAATCATGATCGTTTTGCATCCTTGTTGCTCTTGTTCAAGCATGTAAGCTAAATTGGTCCGGACCATTCTAAATGCCTCAGAAATATGCGTCCTAGAGTTTTTTGTTACGACTATAGCGCGGTCTGTATCGTCACCTTTTGGTATCTCGCCCAATGCCGGAATCTTAAATTTAGCGAGATCCTGAAGGCTATGTACTTTTGTGTCGAAGAGTATGCGTATATAAATAATGGCTATTGGCAACGCCAAGCCTAAGAGCAGCGCCGCCAAATAAATAATTGAAGACTTTGGAGAAATTGGTACTCCCGTACAATTTGGCTCGATAATGACCTTTGTGTTTCCTACTGCCGCAGCCGTTTTAATTTCATTTTCTTCGCGCTTCTGAAGTAAGAAAATATAAAGTGTTTCTTTGATTTTTTGTTGGCGATCGATGTCGCGGTAGGTACGCTCATAAGAAGGTATGTTGGCAATTTGGCGTTCGTAATTATTGTTGGCCTTCCCTAAGTTGGCAAGCGTAATTTTTAAGCGCGAAATATTTGCATTGACACCGCCAATTAAAGAAGCTCTTAATCCTTCTAGTTGGTCTTCGATACGAAGCAATTGGGGATTGTTCGCCTTTGAGGTCTTGAGCATCCTTTGGCGATCCAGAAGAAGTTTATTGTATTGTGCGGTGATTTCTACGAGTGCTTGATCTTCAAATCCTAAATTGGCTGGGAGCAATTCATTCGTATTGTTCTGATTTTTAATAAACTCCTGTAAATACTCTACTAACTTGAGTTGTACCGATGTCGTTAAAAGTTGTTGTTCTAATGCATCGCGTTTTCCAACAAAACTTTGACCGTCAGTAAGTACATCTACAATGGCATGCTGTTGCTTGAATGTTTCGGCGTCTTTTTCGACATCACCTAACTCCGAAGCCAAAATACCCATTCGGTCATTGATAAAGGCGCTTGTTTTGGAGGCAATCTCATTATCATCATGGATTTTCTCTTCTCTGTGTGCGCGAATGAGTACTTCTAAAATTTGGTTATTTTTAACAATAACCGGACCTTGAATGCTCAGATTAACAATGTCTGAGCTATTTGTTTTGCTATCCGGCGCCTCAATGGTGAGATTTGCCTGGAGTTGCAATACCATTTCTTTTTGTGGGGTAACAAGTATATTATATTCTTGCCCGTTAAATGAATGATGCATGCGTCTTTTTTGACGAATGCGGATGACCCCTTCACTTGTTGAAATGGGCGTATTAAAAGGGTGTCTGCCTAAATATTCCGTTTCATTGAGCGTGAGTTCACAATAAGAATTATTGAGCCACTTGAGTTGGAAACTAGCCTGAAGATCCGTAAACAAAGAATCTGCGCCTACAAATTCTAATTCAAAGGGTACATCTTTCTGAAATGCCTCCCGCTCTTTGCCGCTTCTGCGACCAACAACAAGATACATCACATTGAGCTGCAATTCTTTAACTACGCGATTCAAAACCGCAGGCGTTTTCATGAGCATCATTTCATTGCCCAATTTTTTGTTCTGTTCGCCAAGACCTAATTGTGATAGCACAGACAGGCCTTCGATTGCCTTCTCTTCTGAACGATGGAACAAAACTGTTGCCTTACTTTCATAAATTGGAGTGGTGTAGCGCAAAATTCCAAACGCAATAAAAAGCGCAATGGAGGTGCTCAGTACAAACCAGGGCCAATATTGCAAATAGCGCTCGAGCAGTTGTTTAATATTAATATTGGGCTCTTCAGCCTCGAATGGTGACGGTAATTGATTTTCTTGCATTACTTGCTGAGAGAAATAAGAGTGAAGACAGACAAGAGGATAGATAAAACTGAAGTTCCTAACTGGGTAAAAGTCTGGACATTGGTTCCTTGAAACTGACCTGTGTAGTTTGGTTCTACGTAAATGACGTCATTTTGATGAACGTAATAGGCCGGAGAATTAAAAAGGTCTTTTTGCGTTAGATCAAGTCTATACTCTTTGCGGTGACCATTTTCTTCGCGGATCAAAAGTACGTTCTGACGAACACCCGTAGGTAGCAGATCTCCTGACTGACCGATCGCCTCGAGAATAGTGTAGCGTTCAGTTGGAATTATATAAACTCCTGGTGTACGCACTTGTCCTAGTATGGTGAACTTATAATTAAGCAATTGAATATTTACTACCGCGCCATCTACGTATTCTTGCAATTGTTTTTGTAGTAATTCTATCGCTTGTAAGCGCGTCAGACCGGTAACTTTTACAAAACCCAGAACAGGAAAGTTAATGTTCCCATTGATATCAATCAAGTAAGTAATTCCTTGTAAGGCCTGCATCCCTTGGATGCCATTCATCTGGTTTTGCTGCGTGCTGTAATAAAATTGAAAAGGGGCTAATGCCTCCATGTCTGCACCCCCAACCTGGATGAGCAGTTGGTCATCGGTACGCAAAATAGGTTGATAGTTTGACTGTACTTGAGAAGCGTCACCTGTTTGAAGATAAACCATTTTCTCGTGCGTTTTGCAACTTGTCAAAACAATAATGGTAAACAACAATAAAAGGGATGTCTTGTAGATAGGAATCATTTGTCTATATTCTTTGTAAAATTAGGTTGATTTGTTCAGCTCCACAAATCATACAGCAGTTGGCTGCAGCTTTAATCTAAGGGATCTTAACCAAAATGAAAAAAGCAAGCTCTTTGCAAGCAGTAGCATCACCAACCAAAAATGGGTAAGGATGACCGAGAATCCCCAAATTAACAAGGGCATACAAATGCTCAGGAGCAAGATGCAGATCGTAGTTTGACGATGATTGAGTTTGTAGTAATCCATGATCAAATGATGAATGTGATTTCGATCAGGTTCAAACGGAGATCTTCCTTCCATCACTCTTGCCACAAAAACACGGATGGAGTCGAGTACAGGAATAAAAAGAATGGCGATTAAAACGACACCGAAATTCGCAGGAGCGATGTGCTTGAGTTTGGTAGGATAATTAGAACCCATTAGAATGATGACAAAAGTGGAAATAAGGAAACCAACAAAAAGGCTTCCGGTATCGCCCATGAAAATCTTCTTGTTTTCCGATAAATTATAGCGCAAAAATGCAACAAACATCCCGACCATTGAAAGACTCACACTGAGCAAGGCCCAGTCCTTAAGCTGATAAAACAAGATGCCAAATGCCATCATAAAAAAAGCGCCTAAAGATGCAGCCAACCCGTCTATACCATCAATAAGGTTATAAGCATTAATAAAAAAGATCACAACTGCATAAGATAGAGGCATCACTAGCCAAATACTTATTTGATGAATACCTAAAAACCCATGTAAGTCAGTAATTTGAAAATCTGTACTCAAGAAAAGTATGGTGGTGGCAAGTAGTTGTGCTATTAATTTGTTTCTAGGAGAAATCCCGGTCATGTCGTCTTTGAGCCCTACTACAAACATAATAGTAATGGCAGGCACCAAATATTCGGCACGAAAAGTCAAGAAAAATTGCTCAGCAAAGGTGATTGACATAATGAAAACTACAAAAAACACGACGCCACCAAAGCTCGGTACTTGCGCAGCGTGTGAGCTGCGATCGGTGAGTTTTTCGTACAATCTTTTGACTTTTACTACCTGAATCACAACCGGTGTTAGGTAGTAGGTTAAAACAAAACCGCCCGTGTAAAATAAGAAGAAAATAAGGAGTTTGTATAAATTCATGTTGGAGAGCTTACATGTTAGACACCATAAAAAAGCGAAGAGTTGCTTCTAAAAAAAGAAAAAACAAAAAGTTAGGTGGAGAGCACTTACTTTTATTTATCTTCTGCACTGATAATCAATTCATTATTCCATTTGATAATTTTCATTCGCTTATCCAGCGGATGTTTGCTTTCCGGAAGTAAATCTTCGACATCTTTTCTAGTTAGTAAAGCGAGCTTAATGCGCAGTGCTCTTAGAAAACTTTCTCTTCGTTTTTTGAGTGTTTCATAAGAAAGACCTGGCTCGTCGAAATAATCATTGAGGGCAGAAAGTTCAAGTTCGCCTTGTTTAAAAATGAGTTGAACGATTATCCACTCTAATTCGGTAAAATCCGCTCTTGTCAATTCAGGGTTTCTAGGCTTATACCAAGCTGTTTTGGTGATTCTTCTGATGTAAAACAACAAGAAAAAGAGAATGATATTAAGAATGATCGAAAGCCATAAATAAGTTTCTGACGGAATCAATTTGAACTTTGAAATGGGGCGATATAAGAAATTTTCTTTTGGAACACCAATTAACATTTCTTTAAGCTTTTTAATCGTAACCACTTTACGGTTTGAGACATTTGAATTGTGCCGGGCTACCAAAAGGTATTTACGATCAAAACTTGGAATAACTCTACTGATGTTCCAATAGGCAGCTGAAGTATACGTAAAGTATTTATTAGCATCAAGCTGCACCATGGTGAGTTTGTTGTTATAAGTAAAAATGGAGTAATCTTTATTCTGAACAAAACCGCGAATGCGCGTCCGGTTCACAAAATCTGGCGACAACTCGCCGAGCAGTTCCCAACTTTTGGTTTTCATATCAAAGGTCCACATGTCATCCAACCTCCTGACTTTGCCAAAATAAAGTTGGTTTCCACCTAAAATATACAATTTACCGCGTTGTTTGATGCGAAATGGATTGGATCTTGGAGAAGGGCATTCTTTGGTTTGACGCTCCACTTGAAACCATTCTTTGTTCACAGGTTTATAAAAAGTATGGGTGTTTTTGACCTCGAAAAGACCATAACCGCCAAACATATATACTTTATGCCTAAACTCATAGATGGCTGATTCAAACTGATTTTTCTGGTCATAGCTCTGATCAATTCTTTGCATTTTTCCATTTTTCAATTCAAAAACTAAGCCGCAACCATCCATTACAAAGTAATAATGTCCTTTATTGATTGCCACAGGATAAAATCGCGCTAAAAAATCAGCAAATGGAAAACCTAACTCTCCTATTTCTAGCTTATTTTTTTTCCAAACCTTTGCTTTTAAGGAATAAGTATAAAAGCTAGTGGAG
>RDZL01000184.1 GCA_004295165.1 Flavobacteriia bacterium | reverse complement strand
GTGCAGCGCTTGTTATTGAATAGAGATGATCTCAAATTCAGTTCTTCTGTTGAGCGCTCGATTGACAGCTGATGAGTTGGCTACGCGTGGTTGGGCTTCGCCAAAACCTTTGTATTGCATGCGGTCGGCAGCCACTCCATGTGCCTCTAAATAGGCAGCAACGGCTTTGGCGCGCTCTTCTGAGAGCGCTTGGTTGCGGGTAGCATCACCGATGTCGTCGGTGTGACCGTTGATTTGAATGCGCAAACCAGCTTGTTTGTTCAGGTAATTTGCAAAGCCTTGCAGCAAGAGTTCCGCATCTGGACTTAAAAGTGCGGCATCGGTCTCAAAGACAATCGCCTCAATCGCATAGGCGCTTCCTTCTTCAAGTGTATCGATTTGCAGCGGTTGGGCTTCAATTTTCAAATTAGGTTTTTGTAGTTCCTCAACACTCAATACTTGCGCCTGGAAACTATAGTTTTCTTTGCTGGCCTCAATGCTGATTTTTTGATCGACGTGTACAGCTATTGCATAACTACCGTCGTCGTTGGTTTTGGTGCTCATTTGAGGAGTGTTGGAATCTTGAGAACGCACGGTGAGTTCGGCATCAGCAACACTTCGTCCATTTTTATCTTGTAGTGTACCACTTAAAATGCGCGTTTCTTTGGGGCGGGCAGCTTCATGGAGTTCAAAACTAAAGATATCCCAATTTTGTGCTTGTAGGCTACTGAAATAGGCTTGTTTTCCGTCGGTAGAGACAAAAAGACCTAGTTCATCCGCGCTGGTATTGATCGGGTAGCCAATATTTTGAATGGGGCCCCAGCCGTTGCTTTCTTTGCGCATCATAAAAATATCGAGCCCGCCCATTCCGGGTCTGAGTCTACTGCTTTCCGAGACAAAATAGAAGGTCTCGCCGTCCTGATGGAAAAAAGGGCTCTTGTCTTTACCTGAGGTATTGACTTCATGAAAAGGTTTGGCTGCTCCCCACGTGCCATCGGCTTGCTTTTCGCTGTAGTAAATGTCGTTGTCTTGGCTGCCCTTGCGAAGGGTCGTAAAATACAGGATTCTGCCATCAGCAGAGAGCGAGGGCTGCGCTTCCCAACCATCTTTGGTGTTGATATTTGGCCCAAGATTGAGCAAGGGAGTCCATTCGTAGGAGTCGGTACTACCTTTTTTGAGTTGGTAGCGACTGCTGTAGAGGTCGCAATTGAGGTAATCTTTATTGTATACTTTTTCAGCCTTGCAGGCGCAAAGAATCATTTCTCGGTTATCGGCCGCTAAACTTGCCGACCCATAATTACTGAATTGCCCGTCGTTAAAAGGCTTTGGTAAAGGACGTCCGGAGTCAAACTGATTGATAGTAGTGGCGCTAGAAACGGTAAATTCTTCTTGCAGATACCCTGAAATATCACCAAGATTGGTTTTGTCGGCTTTTCGGGTATAAAAAATGAGTGCGTTGTCGGGGCTCAGCATCGGAAAGTATTCATCTTGCTTGCTGCTCACTTGAGCCACGCGCGCCACATCAAAGGGCACAGGATTTTTTTGCGCGTCTATCGGAAAGCGCAACTCCTTGTAAATGGGTAAGATTTCTGCTTTGAGTTTGGCGTAATTTTCAGCTTGTTCTCCCGGATACAAAGAATCAAAATTCATAAAGGTTTCGAGGTAGCTTAGGGCTGCTTTTTTTTCGCTGAAACTATAAAGCAGACGCGCACTGTAGTAATATGCATCGCTGTGAAAGCTGGGGCATTTTTGAATGCTCGCCTGATAAAATACGAGTGCTTTTTGCAAGTATTTTTCAGCTTCGTTGCGGTTCTGCTGCATGATGCTCATCCCTTGCTGGTAATGAATGCGGCCCAAATAAAAGTAGGCTTGTACGTTGTCGGGATACTTGCTCACTACTGCGGCAAATCCTTGGACGAAGCCCTCAAAATTTGTTGCGTTATTTGCTTCTTCTAAGGCCTTATTGATTTTTTTGTCAGTGGTTGTGCAATTACTCGTTTGCCCAAAGACATTTGGCGCGGCGCAAAGCAAGTAGATTAAACAAAGGAATGTAACGAATTTCATCACCTGGGTTTAACGAACTTGGGCTAAAAAGTTACATTTTTTGAAGGGTTTCTACACAAATGGCACATTGTTCAGCCGAGAAATCTAAATGCGTCACCATTCGGATCATTCCTGGGCCAAAGGCCATGCATAAAATGTCTTGTTGTTTCAATTTGTCTAGCAGGAGGTCTCGTTGGTTGTGGTCTTTGAGTGTGGCCACTACAATATTTGTCTGTACGGGCAAAACGGTGTCAATGTAAGCGCAGTTTTGTAGCGCTTTTTCAAGTAGAAGGGCGTGCTGGTGGTCTTCATGGAGTCGTTCAATGTTGTGCTCTAGGGCATACAAACCACCTGCGGCAATGATGCCCGCTTGGCGCATGCCACCACCAAAAACCTTTCTAACGCGACGGGCTTTCTCGATAAATGCAGCGCTGCCAAGTAGTAAAGAACCAACAGGAGCGCCGAGCCCTTTGGATAAACACACCGAAATGCTATCGTAAAAAGCGCCGTAGGCTACTGCGTCCATTTGATTGACGGCCAGGGCATTGAAAACACGTGCGCCATCGAGGTGTAATGGCAAGTTCAGTTCCTTACAAAGCGCACTGATTTTTGCGAGTTCAGCGGTGTCGTAAACCGCACCACCTCCGCGGTTGGCTGTATCTTCTATAGAAACAAGTTGCGTGAGCGGAAAATGCACGTCGTGCGCCGGATTCATCCACTTTGCTATGGCATCAGCTGTAAGCCTACCGCGATCGCCGGGCAAAAGCCTGACCGACGCACCAGAATTTTTGGCAATGCCACCGCCTTCGTATTTGTAAATATGACTTTCTTCGTGACAAATAACTTCTCCACCAGGTTGTACGTGAACGTTGATTGCTATTTGATTGGTCTGTGTTCCGGAACTGCAAAAAAGGGCGGCTTCTTTGCCAAAAAGCTGAGCGCCGTATGCTTCAAGTGCAAGAACGGTAGGGTCCTCCTTGAAAACGTCGTCGCCAACTGCCGCATTTGCCATGGCGTGGCGCATTTCTTGACTTGGTTGGGTAACGGTATCGCTGCGTAAATCAATCATATTCGTACTTTTGACAAAAATACAATTTCACATGGATGTTTTGATTCTTTTTGCTTTCCTAGTAGTGGTCACTCCTTTTTTGGGTGCACTTCTTACCTTTTTCACGGGTTTTGGACTCAATACCATCTTAGTTCCTGTATTTATGTTTTTTTGGGATGCGCCATTGGCGGTGTTAATGGCGGGTATTGTGCATCTCTGCAATAATATCTTGAAGGTTGCGCTCACAGCGCGGTCCATCAATTGGAACTTATTCCGAAATTTTGGGTTGCCAGCCATTCTATTTGCCTTTTTAGGCGCTGTCTTGTTGAATAAAGTCAATGAACTGACTGCTTTAAAGTTGACCCCCATTTTTGGCGCTATCCTGATGTGCTTTGCTTGCTTAGAGTTTTTCAAATGGAAACTGCCCATCGAAGGCCCTTGGGCCATGCGCTTTGGAGGTGTGTTGAGCGGTTTTTTCGGCGGGTTTTCCGGACACCAAGGCGCGTTAAGGGCCTTATTTCTATCAAAACTCAAAATAGAACCCCTTGTTTTTGTGGCCACCACCGCCATCATTTCACTGCTCGTTGACCTCACTAGAGTGAGTATTTATTTTACAGGGTCTTGGTTTACGAATTACTATCCTGCTGAGGTTATGTTTTTTTGTGTGCCGTCTGCTTTAGCAGGCACCTTGGTAGGTAGAAAGTACATTCAAAAGGTCAATCATGACAAGATGTCGACAATTGTTGGGATCGCCTTGTTTGCAATGGGTTTAGCAATGCTGCTCGGTTTACTTACTCCTGTTCATTAGTTTTCGGAAACAACTGTTTCTTGACGCCATATTGATCGATCACATATTCTTCTAGTTTTTCGCCTTTGCTAGAGTAGGAGCAGGAATAGTTGAGTTTGCCGTCTGAGTAGAAGGTCTGGTGCAAGCCAATAGGGAGCCCCGCTGCATATTTTTCGGTGCTCAGTATTTTACCCAATTCGTTGTAGCTTACAAAAAGTCCGTTCTTTTTGCCGTCTTTCCAAGTTTCGGAGCGGGCTATTTTTCCGCTGTCAAAATAATAGGTCCAGGTGCCATGTTTTTGCCCTGCTTTGAAATAGAGCTCACTTTCCTTTTGTTTGTTGGCGTTGTAAATGATTTGCGCCCCGTCGGCTAGTCCATCCTTGTAGGTCGAAATCTTTCTAACTTGACCGTTGGGTAAATAAGTGCGTTGCACACCATCTAATTTGCCGTTTTTATAATTTTTATAGTTTAGGGTGTCTGAAATGCCATTTCGGCTGTACTGGATTGACGGACCATGCAATTGCCCTGCGAGGTACCAAATTTCATACTGTACGCGGTTGGTGGAATCGAAAAATACATAAGTGGGTCCATCCTGAAGCCCGATTTGATAGCTTTGAATCGATTGCAGGCAGCCACTTTTGTAATAAGAGGTATCTGTGCCTTGGCGCCTGCCATTGACAAAATTCAGCTTTTCTTCGATGGTAAAACTTGGAAAACAGCTCACACAGGTGCCGTTATAGGGGGTGGAGTAGTCTTTGCGCAACAAATAAAGGTTGTGTTCTTCGTCAAAAGCCACGCTCTCATGGCAATACTTGACGTTGTTTCTGGGGCAAACTTGTCGGGTAGTTTTGCAAGGTTCCGGGACCTGTGCGTATGCAGTGCTGTTCATTAAGATTAGCATCAACAAAGTCATTAACCCGCTTCTCATCGATCTGGATTTATTTTTGTGGCAAGAGCAACAGTGCTTCGCGCATGCGTGCAGGGATTTCTATGCTCTGCTGTTTGTTTGAGTTGAAGCCCACAAGCGTACTGCTTCCGGTTGTTCTGAGCTGCCCGTTTACGTAGAGTTCATAGCCCAGGGTGAAGCTTTTGTTGCCAATTTTTGTGCAGAACATTTGGATTTGAGGCGCATCGGCCAAAAATACCGGCAAGTGATACTGCACTTCGTTCTGAACCAACACAACGCCGTTTTCCATCCAGTCCCAATCGGGGCCAACCAATTGATTGAAGTAGTGAACACGTGTCATTTCAAAATAGTTCAAGTACATAGAGTTATTGACATGACCTAAAATATCGATATCTGTGAGTCTGACTTGAATGGCTGCGGGCTTGATCATTTGTCTAGTTTTTGAAAGGAGGAGTTGTTGGAGATGTATTCTGGTACAATTTGTTTCATGAGTCGCACACTGGCTTCGTTATCTTGTTGCGCTGCAGTTGCGAGAAGCTCGGTAATAAGTTGGGCCTGCCCTGGAGTTGTGGATCTGGTTTGTGCAATTAAGATCTGCGGATGATAGGTCGGGATCGTATTTTCGGCATTGGCCAAGACTTCCTCGAAGAGTTTCTCGCCTGGGCGCAAGCCTGTGACTTGAATATCGATGTCTGCATAAGGACGCAGCCCTGAGAGCTGGATCATTTTTTTAGCTAAGTCTAAAATTTTAACGGGTGCACCCATATCAAAAACAAAGATCTCGCCACCATGGCCCATAGTTGCGGCCTCTAGTACCAATTGGCATGCCTCCGGAATGGTCATAAAGAAGCGCGTGATGCGTTCGTCGGTGAGCGTAATGGGGCCACCGTTGGCAATTTGTTTTTCAAAAAGCGGTATAACAGAACCATTTGAGCCCAAAACATTGCCAAAACGCGTGGTGATATAGGCAGTTTGTTGATTTGAATTGAGTTCACTTACCAAAATTTCAGCAATGCGCTTAGAGGCGCCCATTACATTTGTGGGGTTGACCGCCTTATCGGTAGAAATCATGATGAATTGTTCGGCTTTGTGCTGTGCGGCTAATTCGGCAAGGAGTTGGGTGCCGCCAATGTTGTTGCGGATCGCTTCTGCAGGGTTTGCTTCCATCAGCGGTACGTGTTTGTAGGCTGCCGCATGAAAAACGACCTGAGGCCTGTACAAAGCAAAAAGCCGCTGCATGCGCTGTGCATCGCAGATGTCACCAATAACATATTCGATTTGGATGGAGCTCTGGACTTGCTTGAATTGCTGTTCGAGTTCAAAAAGTGCCGACTCCGCTTGGTCGAGTAAAATGAGCTTTGCGGCTTTGTAGGGGAGTAAGGCCGTTGCCAGGCCGCTGCCAATGCTGCCTGCAGCGCCGGTCACCAAAATGGTTTTGTCTAAAAAATGCTCCTCAAGCTTGGGATTGCTGAGCGAAATCACGGCTCTGCCAAGTAAACTGTTGATGTCGATTTTTTTGAGCTTGCGCACCTCAAATGCGCCGTTTACCCATGCGCGTGCTTCGGGTACCCTCTTGATTTGTAGCCCAAGATCGAGCGCGAGTTCTGCGAGCTCTTGTAGTTTGTTGCGCTCAATATTTTGAACCGCAATTACAAGTGTAGCCACCTTGTATTTTTCTTTGAGCCGTGTAAGTGCGCTGAGTGGAAATACTTTTGCGCCTTCAATGCGCTTGCCTTTTAAATGCGCTGCGTCGTCTATAAAACCAACAACGTGCTGCAAATTGGCCGTGTCTTTTTCAATGAGGCGTTTGGTGAGTTGGCCAGAAACACCTGCGCCAAAAATGAGGATAGCTTCTTCTTCACCTTTATCTCGGGTATATTCAAGGTAGAGTAGCTTGACAACAAAGCGCCCTGAAATCACAAATGCGGTGCTGAAGATAAACTCCATGACCAACACAGAATTCGGGAACAAGAAATAGCCGTCTAACTGGAAATAACGCACCATACTGCCCAGTATAAAGAGCAGGGTAGCGCTAATTTCGGCCACGAAAATACGTTTGAAGTCAGCCGTTGAGCTATGCCTAACAATTCCTTGATGGATCTGAAACGCTGCAAAAACCAACAATTTGACCAGGATGTAGTACCAAATAGATTTGGATAAGATGGCCCATTCGTTGGCAATCAAAGAAAAATCCGCTTTGAGATCAAAGCGGATTAGATAGGCAAAAAATAAGGCAAATAGATGGATGAGTAAGTCAAAAGCGACAATTATCCATCTTGGTGTATTTTTCTTGAGTTCGAGCACACACAAAGATAGCAATTAATGCTATTCTCTTACGAGGTGTACGAGACCGTGTTTTTCAATTTCGTCGCCTGCGTTGGTTACGGTTCGGGCTACGTAAAAATAGACGCCTTCTTCCATTTTGTCGCCGTTTTCGTCGGTGCCATCCCATTGGAAGGCAGGGTTGGTGAATTCGCGCACGGTATTGCCCCAGCGGTTTACAATAATGCATTCAAAAGTGCTTAGGCCACCATAGAACAACATTTGGAAGTAGTCGTTGGTACCGTCGCCATTTGGCGTAAATACGTTCGGTAGTTCGATGTCGCAGAAATAGAATTCAATGCTTGCGGTGTCAATTGCCGTACCACACATATTCGTTGTTGCAATGAGGTAGTTGCCTGGTTCAGTTACTTGAATGGTTGGTGTGGTTGCTCCTGTGCTCCAGAGGTAGCTCACGTTTTGTGGCTGCTGAACAGCTGCAAGGGTTGCGGTTTCTCCGATACAAAGGGTGGTATCGATGATGGAGGTATAGGGGTCTGCAACAAATGTAAGGCTGAATGTTTCGTTGAAGTTACAAACGGTATCTTGCAGATTGATTAAATAAATACCAGAGGTATCTGCGGTGATCAAAGGGTTTTGACCTGAAGGATTGCTAAAAGTGATGTTGGCGGAGTTTGAAGACCAGCTGCTACCAGTGTAAGAAAGTACACCGAAAACTTGCAGGGTGAGGTTACATAAAACGGTATCCACCATTGGTGAAATTGGTGCAGGAATGCTGTCTACAACCATTAAAGTACTGTCGGCACAGCCAATTTGATCGATTACCGTAACCCAGTAAGAACCTGAATGTAGGTTACTGAAGGTTCCTGTAGGGTTAGTGCCAACAAGAGTTGGCCCTTGATGCAAGACAAATACATACGGAGCAACACCCAGCGTGGCGCTTGTGCTGATGCTGCCGTCTTGCAAGCTACAGAACTCAAGGGTACTTGTTGTTTGCCCAAGAATTGGATTGGTGGACGGATAAATGGTAGCTGTTGTGGAGTCAAAACAACCATTGACATCTTCTACGTAAACTTGATAGGTTCCCGGTACGAGGTTGTTGAAAATTGGGCTCGCAGAGAAAGTAGTGCCATTGGTGAGGCTGTATTGATAGTTGGGGGTGCCGCCAGTGATGGTGAGGTCGATGATGCCGTTGTCTAGTCCGCAAGTGGTGGTCGTGACTACCATATTGCTAATTTCTACGGAGTCAACACCAATTAACGCTGCTTGAACGGTGTCTGAACAGTTGTTTTGGTCAACTAAAATGACCGTATAATTATTGATTCCAAGGCCACTGAAGGTTCCGCTCGCTTGAAAATTTTGGCCGTTGTCTATGCTATAAGTATAGCCGCCTGCGCCACCTGATGCACTGGCATCTAAACTTCCGTTGCTGCTACCACAAGTCGGGTTGTTTTCGAGCACGTTGTCTATTTGAGGGTAAGAGATAGTGAGGGTAATGGTATCGTAGCAAATATTGGTACTGTCGGTCATCATGACGATGTAACTGGTGGTGCCCGTTGGCGAAACAGGAGTAGGGTTGTTGCCTGTGTAAACACCTGTAGGGTAGGAGTAGTTATCGTGTAGCCAAGTGATGGTGTAGTTTGGAATGGCTGCAGAAATGGAGATGTTGTCTAGGCCCCAGTGATCGTAAGGCGCACCAGATACCGCAAGTTGGGTCCAGCGGAATTTGGTGGTGGTGGTTTGTGCTGCAACCGGGATGCTCTCGCAGTAGTTGTTCCAGGAAGTCATGTAGGAATCGTAGCCGCCGTTCGGGCTCCAGTAATTCATGGTAGTCCAGGTGGCACCGTTGTCGATAGAATATTGCAAGTAAACGCCTTCGCTCGCTAAATCGGGACCTTCACATGGAGATGCTTGCGCTTGTATAGCATAGCGCATCTCAAAACAAACCGAACCGCCAGATGAAACATCCAGAGGAACAGTTGCCATGACGCGAGGAGCCACCGATTGGTTACCCATCCACATGAAATCAGAACCGTCTAAAGAAGGAACACCACATGTGTTGTTGGCAATGGTAACGACCTGAGAGAAGTCCCAACCGACTGGCTGACCAGCGTTAAAGTTCTCGCCAAAGGCTACGACGCTCGTGCCCGTACCGTTAACACTTAAAATGGTTGAGCCGTTACAAGGAACGATGGTGTCTTGAGCGATGGCCTGAACTGTACATTGGGCTTGTGTTTGTTGCACAAATCCTAAAGTAAGCGCAAGACCTGTGAAAAGGTGCTTGAAATTCATCTGTAGTAGGGTATAGGTTAATTTATTGAACCGTTACACTTTTGATGTTGAAGTCCGTGAGTTGGGTTTTGGTAAGGTGCGCCGGCATGTGGTCAAAAATTGTGAGCCGCATGTTGTTGCGGTCTAAGCAAACTCCTTGAAGGGTTTGGTTAGGTTGCAAAGTTTGCGTGTAGAGGTATTCGTCGTGGCCGCAAGTAGCACAGTTGTTGTCGTAGTACAATTCAAAGCTGTAGGAAACGTTTTTGACCTCGTTAGTCGTGTTGGTGATGGTGAGTGCAATGAGGTCTGCTTGGTAGCCTTCAGAAGGCACATCGCAATGCAATGGAGCCGTGGTGATTTTGATGCCCGCTTGATCGATGGATTTTTGAGCAAATAAAGAGCCGCTACCTAAAAGCAAGCTGAAAAAAGTAATGCGCAGTTTCATAGAGAAAGATTAGTTTTGTGTTGGACGCAAGGCAACAGCTTTTGGTTGCATGCGGTGTAAAAATAATGCAAAAAATCGAATCTTGAAAGAAATCGAAAGGAAGTTTCTGGTTGCCAACGACGCTTGGAAACAAGCTAAATGTATAGGTCAGCGCGAGTTAAAGCAAGC
>RDZL01000183.1 GCA_004295165.1 Flavobacteriia bacterium | reverse complement strand
GTTGAATAGTGGTAGCCACCTTCAGCTGAGTAGATGATTTCGTTGACAATTTCGCCAAAGAAGCTATTGGTATTGTTGTCAATGACGTTCGAGAACTGAGGTGTGCGGTTGAGGTAACCAAGATTGCAATAAACGTCGTGGTATTTATTGAGTTTGTAGCCCAGACCGCCTTTGACGGTTACACCAGGTATGTATTTCCAGTCAGTAGCAAAGTATTCTAGGCCTTCGGAGCCCGCATGGTAGATTTGGCCATTGTATTGAATGGTATCTAGTGCGCCAATGCGCAATACGGTATCGCCGAGGTCGAGCACTTTGCGCTGAAAGTAGTCTATGCCTTTGTAGCCATTGAGAATACCGGAAACATTTGCGAACCAATTGATGCGCTCTCCGAAGTGTTCTAATTGACCGAAAATCCCAGCGTAGGATACCACACCATCGCGGTCTGCATTGAATGTGTTTTTGGCAATTTTGTCGCCTACGCGTTGCATTGGATCGGCATCATTGAAATTGGCGGTACTTACGAAGTAATCGGCACCCAACAAGTTGGTGATTACTTGGTAATGGCGTCCTTCGTAATAACGGTAGTCTAGACCCCCTGAAATCGTTGTTTTTTTGGAGTATTGGTAATTGAATTGCCCTAAATAACCCAACCAAAAATGGTTGTTCATACTGGCCAATAAGATTTGACTCGCTTTGATTTCAGTAGGAGAGTAAATGGGATCGATGTTTGGTGTTCCGAAAAGCGAATTGACTTGATTTTCGGTAATCATTTGATCCCAGTCAATGGTTGAATTGCTGTCTCGGAGAATGGCCGAAGAATTGAAAATACTGGTGCCTCCACCTCTACCAATAGAGAGATAGGCCAGATTTGAGATATCTAGTTTGTCATTAACTGACCAGAAGTCTTTGAGTGTAATTTGTGGTTTGTTATAGAAATTTCTGCGTTCATTTAAAATCTCTTGTTCTCCATTCGAATTGGTTACGTAACCCCAGTGTTGGTTGTAACGAATGCCCATGTCGTTGAGAAGGAGCGTAGAATCAAAGTCAACACCTAGTAGTTGTGAACGATTGGCATCCCAGTACTGAATGCTTTGGTTGTAGGAACGTTGGCCGTGCTGTTGCGGCGCGGCAAATGCAGAAAGGGTGAGGAGATGTTTGTCTAGGCGTTTAGAGATTTTGGTGTAACCAAAGAAACCTTGTGTTGGTGTGCCATCTACCCAACCTTTCCCTTGTTTGTAAGAAGCGGAGAAGGTGAGGCCCCAGCCAGATGGCGTCATGCCAGTGTTGTAAGAGAGCGAGCTGCGCAAGAAATTGCCAGTTGCGTATTCTTGCTTGAAGCTGCCACCTTTTTTGGTTCCTACACCTTGGGTGATGATGTTGATGGTACCGCCGATGGATGGCATCGCGATTTTAGTAGCGCCAAGCCCGCGCTGCACTTGCATTTGGGAGGTGATGGCATCGAGGCCAAACCAGTTGGACCAATAAACTGCTCCGTTTTCCATGTCGTTGACTGGTACGCCGTCGATCATGACGCCCACGTTGCGCTGGTCGAAACCGCGCACATTGATGCGCGCATCGCCGTCGCCGCCACCTTGGTTAGTGGCATAAACTCCTGCCGTGCCGTTGAGGAGCATGGGTAGGTCGCGAGAGGCGAGCTCTTCGTTGATTTTTTTGGTGTCGATTTTGGTAACTGCCACCGGAACATTTTGGCCGCGAACGAGGTTGCCAATGACGCGTACTTCTCGTTCCTCTTGCGTTGCTCGAATGTTGAAATTCTGAACAATGCTGGGTTGGTTCAATTGTACAGCGAATTGAAGGGTATCGCTTAGGGGCAACGTGAATACGACTTGATACTTGCCATAAGGCAGGTTAAGGAATTCGTATTGACCTTGGTCGTTGGTGGCTACTCTTGTAACGGCTGTCCCTTGACTAAGTAAGGTGATTTTTGCGCCCGCCACAGCGACATCTCCAGGAGACATCGTAGCTACACCACTAATTTTTCCTTTTTGCTGAGCAATAGATAGCCCAGGGAGCGCTGCAAGCAGCACGAATAAGAAGAGACGCATCTTAGCGAATGATGACTTTGTGTAAACTTTGTTCGCCAGAAACAGCAGTTAGGCGCAAGAAATAAACGCCGTGGTAGTTGTCTAAATCAACTTCAACAACTTGCTGAGCGCTAGAGATATTGAGTTCTTTGACTTGCTGTCCAAGTGCAGATATGACTTGAATTTTGCGCACATCGTTTTGTGTTTTGACAAAAACAACGCCATTACTTGGATTCGGGTATACGCTTGGGCTTTGTTTGACATGGGCAGTGAGACCGATAGAGTTGCAGTCGCATTCGTGTGTGCCAAGTGAAGACCAGTTGCCATCCAAAATAGGATTGCCACTTGTGCCGTAAAGGGTATCGCCGTTGGCGTCTAGACGCACAATGACCGGCGGGATGCTATCCCATTCTAAAAGTGGATCAAAAAATGAAGGGTTTGCGGTCTGGCCTTTGAGAATGGCTGGCTTGCGAATGAGGCTGTGGTCTTTGGTGAGCAAGACCCCAAGACCAGTGCTGTAAGGAAATTGTGTTGACCAAGCGCCGTCGTTACCAGATGAAGTTCCGGTTTCGTTGGCAGGATTTTCTCCAATTTTGCCAAAAACATCTACGATAGCGAAACCTGTCACGTTGGTGGCGTTGATCACGGCAGTTGAGCTGGTAGGCAAAGTGCCTTTTGCCAATAAAATGGCGTCGTTGCCGTTCCAGTACCAAGCATTGGATACGTTGTAGTCTGCACAGTAAAATCCGTCAGCTCTTGCTTGAAGAGAATCCCAAACTGGGGCTTCTTGGCCAGTGCCGTTCGGGTCGAGTTTTTCGATGACACCAACGTAAACCCCTTTTGCGGGTACTGTACCTGAAAGTTGAATGGAGTTGGCAACAGTAGCTGTAGTGGCACCGTTTGAGTAACGACTCACAAAATACCCAGAAAGATTGATGGGGTTGTTGGTAGGGTTGTAGATCTCTAATGCTTTGTTGTTTGACCAACCTTCCACATATTCAGAGATGAAAAGTTCGTTGCACGTGTTTTGGGCCTGAGCTCCTAAAAACAATAAGAAAGATAAAAAAAGTAGTGTTTGCTTCATGATGTTAAGTTTAAATCAACTGACAATCAGCTTTGTGTTAATGAGTTCTTTTTTATGGTTTCAGCACAAGGAGGCGTCAAGGAGGACATAAAAAAGCTGATACAAAATTAAGGTTTTTAGATTCAAAAATGCAAGAGTTTTTCAAAAAGAGAGTTGATTTAATTGTGAAGCGCATATGAACTATATTTTACTTTCTAATTCTATGTAATTTTAGGATTCCATTTTAGCTATCAAATTCACCTTTTCATGAAGACTTTATTTTATCTATTCGTATTCACTTTTCTGCAAATCACGTCGTTTGCTCAAGACCTAAGCATAGAACGCATTTGGCGCAATTATGAATTCAGTGCTAAAGGTGGGAGTTCTTATCAAATGATGAACGATGGCTTGCATTTTGTCGAAATGAATGCAAATGGCGACATCGTAAGGGGGCTTGTTGCCGATGATCAACTTGAAAAAACCAAGCTTTTGGTCCCGAAGTCAAGTTTGATATATAACGACCAACCCATCGCAGTGGCAGGTTATGAACTCAATGCCAACGAACAAAAAGTGCTACTCTGGACAGCCCCAAAAGCAATTTATCGCCGCAGTTTTGAAGCATTTTACTTTCTATACGACCTCAACACACAAAAATTAGAGGCCCTCGACGCTGAACACGCGCCTCAAACCTTAGCTGAATACAGTCCAGATGGCAAAAAAGTATCGTTTATTCACGGCAATGATCTTTTTATCAAAGATTTGGCAACAGGGAAGGTGCGCAAAGTCACCGAAGACGGCAAGCGCAATAAAATCATCAATGGCACCACAGACTGGGTCTACGAAGAAGAATTTGCCATTACCAAAGCCTATGGCTGGTCACCAGATAGCCGTTACATTGCATTTTTAAAATTTGACGAGCGCGAAGTGCCCGAATTTCAGATGGCCATGTATGGAGAGTTGTATCCGGAGCAGTACAAATACAAGTATCCAAAAGCTGGGGAGGTGAATAGCATAGTGACTTTACATTTACTGGATGTCAAGAGCGCTAAAATACAACAGGTCAAGTTGGATGCCTATGAATACATTCCAAGGCTCAATTGGTCGACCACTACCAATCAGCTGATTGTTCAAACGATGAACCGTCACCAAAGCGAACTGAATTATTGGTTGGTCGCTTGCGCGGATAACAAAGTAAGTACGCGTAAATTTTATACCGAAACCTCAAGCACTTATGTCGAGGTCGACAACAATTTAGTCCTGCTCTCCAACGAAAATGGATTGGTAAGAACGAGCGAGCAAAGCGGTTACAATCATTTATATGTAGTCGGATTTGACGGAAGCTCAACGGCCATCACAAAAGGAGAATGGGATGTGATTGAATATCTAGGTATCGACGAAGCACAAAATTTGCTGTACTATGCGAGTGCTGAGCCAGGCGCAATTTACAAGTCGATCTATTCTATCCGACTCGATGGAACGGAGCAAAAAATGATATCTACTGCTTATGGGTACCACAACGCGACTTTTTTGAAAGGTATGAAATACTTCATTGACAGTTATTCCAATGCCAATACACCGCCGGTCATCACCTTGCGAAAAGCCAATGGAGAGCTGGTTCGTACACTAGAGGATAACGCTGCGCTTGTGGACAAAATGAAAAATGAACGCTTGAGCAGAAAAACTTTTCTAACCATCACAACGCCAGACATCGACTTAAATGCATCTTTGATCTTGCCAGTCAATTACAATCCAGCAAAAAAGTACCCGGTTTTTGTCAATGTTTACGGTGGGCCGGGTCACAATGAAGTCTTGGACAGCTGGGATGGCAACGATTATTTCTTTCACCAGCTTTTGGCGCAAGAAGGTTACATTGTTTTGAGCATTGATCCGCGCGGCACACAATACAGAGGTGCCGATTTTAAAAAGTCCACTTATTTGCAACTGGGTAAACTGGAAATTCAAGATGTGCTGGCTGCCACCAAAGTTTTTGCACAGCGCCCTGACGTAGATGCGACGCGCTTGGGTATTATGGGTTGGAGTTACGGAGGCTTTATGTCCTCTCTTGCTATGACAAAAGGCCAGGGGCTGTTTAAGGTGGGTATTGCAGTAGCACCCGTTACCAATTGGCGTTTTTACGACAACATCTACACCGAGCGCTTCATGCGCACGCCACAAGAAAATCCACAAGGCTACGACGACAACTCTCCAATCAATTTTGCCAAAGATTTACAGGGCAAGTACTTTTTAATCCATGGCGCGGCCGACGACAACGTGCATTACCAAAACAGTATGGAAATGATCAGTGCAATGGTCAAGGCCAATAAGCAATTCGATCTCTTTATTTATCCAAATAAAAATCATGGCATCTACGGAGGGAATACCCGCAATCACTTATTCAACATGATTCATACTTATATTTTGGAAGAACTTTAAACTTTCTTCTTTATTAATAGTTTTTATGAGCAATGTTGTACATCATTTGCACTTTCTTTTGTAATTTAGGCACACATTTATCAAACGACATATTTTCATCACATGAGTGAAACAGCCAAAATCGAACTCGACGGCAAAGTATACGAACTTCCCGTTGTAGTCGGCACAGAAAACGAAAAAGCAATTGACATCTCCAAATTGCGCGATTTAACCGGTTACATCACCTTAGATACCGGCTATAAAAATACGGGTGCTACCAAAAGCGCCATTACTTTTTTAGATGGTGAAGAAGGTATCTTGCATTATAGAGGTTATTCAATTGAACAACTCGCTGAAAAAGCTTCATTCATTGAGGTGGCCTATTTGCTCATTTATGGCAACTTGCCAACACAAACTGAGCTAGATGCTTTTCAAGACAGTATCTGCAAGCACACGCTTGTCCACGAAGACATGAAGCAGTTTTTTGAGGCGTACCCATCTAAAGCACATCCAATGGGTGTTCTTTCTTCTATGGTAGCTTCATTGGCTACTTTCTATCCAGAATCGCTCGACCCGAATCGCAGCCCTGAGGCAAAAAACCTGACCATTCACCGCTTATTGGCTAAGTTGCCAACCTTAGCAGCGTGGTCTTACAAAAACCTGATCCGTCATCCGTTCATGTACCCGCGCAATGAATACGATTATTGCAAAAATTTCATGTACATGATGTTCTCGATGCCAACCCAAGACTATCACGTAGATCCCGTTGTCATCGACGCCCTCAATAAGCTCCTCATCTTACACGCAGACCACGAACAAAACTGTTCCACTTCTACAGTGCGCATCGTCGGTTCTTCGCAAGCCAACCTTTATTCTACAGTTTCTGCAGGTATTTCTGCACTCTGGGGTCCGCTACATGGTGGTGCCAATCAAGAAGTGATCGAAATGCTCGAGCGCATTCACGCCGATGGCGGAAACGTAGACAAGTGGGTTGCCAAAGCAAAAGACAAAGAAGATCCATTCCGCCTGATGGGCTTCGGACACCGCGTCTACAAAAACTTTGACCCGCGTGCCAACATCATCAAAAAAGCCTGCGACGACGTCCTCGAAAAATTAGGCGTCAACGATCCACTTTTGGCAATTGCTAAAAAATTAGAGAAAGTAGCCCTAGAAGACGAATACTTCAAAGCGCGCAACCTCTATCCAAACGTAGATTTCTACTCTGGTATTATCTATAAAGCTTTGGGTATCCCAACCGAAATGTTTACGGTTATGTTTGCTATTGGTCGCCTTCCAGGCTGGATTGCCCAATGGAAAGAAATGACTGAAAACAAAGAGCCAATCGGCCGTCCACGTCAGATCTACACAGGTCAAACCAATCGCAACTACGTTCCAATCGAGCAGCGTTAAGCACTGAGTTTATCTATTAGAAATCAAAAAGGCGCTCAATTGAGCGCCTTTTTACCTTGAAATAATTCGTATTTCCTGAATTCACATTCGATATCGCCGTTGAATACGCGGTGTTTTTGCGAGGCCTTGAGCCCGATTGCATGAAATCCTTCGACGGTTCCGCTAATGACACACGCTTTGCTGCCGGTCATTTCGTGCTTGAGCCAAGTACCGAAAGCGCCATAAAGTTCTTCGATGTCTGTGGAGAGCCTTTCGTCGTAGGGTGGGTTGGTCAGGATAAACACTGGCGGCTCAATTTTGAGTTTATCAAAAGGAGCAGAGTGTACTTCCACAAAACGACCGAAAGAAAAAGTGCGGAGGTTTCTGCGCGCCTTCAAAACCATTTCATCTGAGATGTCTCCGCCAATGATGCGGCAAGGTAGTTCCCTAACAATACGAGGGGCGTTTTGGTAAATTTCTTCCCAGCAATTGGCATCGTAGTTTTTGAGGTTTTTAAATGCGTAATGCTGTCTTTCGATGTTACTTGGAATGCCACTGGCTAAAAGCGCAGCTTCAACAAGCAAAGTACCAGAACCACAGAAAGGATCTACAAATGTTTGCTTGCGGTCCCAGCCCGACATTCTGATCAGGCAGGCAGCTACTACTTCATTGAGAGGAGCAGGGCCAACTGCGGTTCTGTAGCCGCGCTGAAACAACGGAATGCCGCTTGTGTTCACCGAAAGGGTTACTTCTTTGTCTTTGATGTAGAGGTCTAGCAGGACGCTAGGTTTCTTGACATCGATATTGGGACGCTCATTTATTTTGTCTTTGAAGACATCGACAATAGCGTCTTTGACGAGCAAAAATGGATAATGTGTGTTGCTGAAAATCGGGGAAAAGATGGCGCCTTTAATGGCAAATGTTTTCTGGACATCAAAAAGCTCATGCCATTTGATACGGAGTGCACGTTTGTAGAGGTCTTCTTCGCTTTGAATGTAGAATTTATCAATTTCAACTAAAACAGAGATGGCACAACGGCAATAGAGGTTGAGTTTGTAGACATCGGCCCAAGTTCCTTTGAGTTGAACAGCTCTATTGAGCAGCTCGACTTCAGGATAGCCAAGTTCATTGAGTTCTTCGGCAAGAATGGCCTCGAAGCCAAAAAAACTTTTGAGTGTGATGGTGAGTAGGGTGCTTTTTGGGCTGGGTTGTGGATGCATTATTTGGGGATTCGTTAACTTTGTACAAAAGAACGAATTTGTCGAAGACCAAATACCTCTTGCCCATCCTTTTTTTTACGTTGCAGGTGTTTGCACAGCAGCGTCAGCGCGTGGGTGTGGTCTTGAGTGGCGGTGGAGCCTCGGGTGTAGCGCATGTGGGCGTGCTCAAAGCGCTCGAACAACATCAAATTCCAATAGATTATATTGTCGGCACCTCTGCTGGTGCACTGGTGGGCGCCATGTATGCCAGCGGCTATTCTCCAGCAGAAATTGAAGCCTATGTGCTTTCGGAGTCTTTTCAGCTAATGGTAAAAGGCCAGGAAGAAGCCGATCAGCAGTTTTTGTTTTACCAAGATGCATCGAGCGCCTCCATGTTCAAGTTTACGGTTTCACAGGACAGCATACTTCAAAAATCTTTGCCGCTGGCTTTTGTAGACCCTACCTACCTCGATTACGAGATGCTGAAAATCTTTGGCCTCACCAGTGTCTCTGTACAAGACGACTTCAATCAGCTTTTTGTGCCTTATCGCTGCGTTGCTTCTGCAGTTGAGACCAAAAAAAGTGTGTCTTTTGCCCACGGTAAGCTCAATCAGGTGGTGCGGGCTTCCATGACCTTTCCGCTTTATCTCAATCCGATTCGGGTCGATGGCGTGCTGTATTTTGACGGAGGGCTCTACAACAACTTCCCGATAGACGTGCTCTACAATGATTTTCAGCCCGACTTCATCATCGGCAGCAATGTATCCAAAAATTTGGCGCCGGTATCTGAACGCGACTTTCTGGGCTTACTGACGAGCATGATGACCACTCCAACTAACTATGCCATGCCGTGTGCAGAAGGTATCATCATTGAACCCAATACCAAAGTAGGCACCTTTGACTTTGCCGATGTGCAGCAGGCCATTCAAGACGGTTATGAAGCTACCATCTTGCAAATTGATAGCATTCTGAAATATGTGAGCTACCGTGCCGATTCAGCTGAGCTTACTCAAAAAAGAGCGCTGTTCAAAAAGCAATTGCTTCCGTTGCGTGTGCGCGAGGTGCGCTCGAGCTCAGACAAAAAGCAAGACCTTCCATTTGTCAGAAACTCGATCCTTCCCAAATACAGCAAACAACTTCTAGACCATGAGACCTTGGAAAAACGCTATTTCAAGACGCTTTCGGCGTCTTATTTTAGTTTCGTCTCGCCTGTTTTAGATAGAGGTCCGGACTCAAGTGTCATCCTGAAGCTCAAAGTCAATAAAGCCAATGCTTTTCGCGTCGATTTCGGTGGGCTGATGTCTTCTAGAGCCATAAATACCGGTTATTTGAGTTTGACTTACCGTAGAGCTGGTTTTATCGGGCAACGACTTGAGGTCGCTTCATACTTTGGGAAATTTTATGGATCTGGCAAAGTAAATTATGAATTAGTGATACCGGGAAGTGTGCCGGTTTCCTTGAGTGCTTATTTTGTGCTCAATCGCTGGGATTACTTCAAGAGTTTTGCCACCTTCTTTGAAGATGTCAAGCCCTCTTTTTTGGTGCAAGAAGAGCGCTACACCGGCCTTCAGTTCAAAATTCCTACGGGCAACCATGCGGTACTCACCGCCAATACCCGCATGTTTTGGCTAGACGACTCCTATTACCAGACGGCCAACTTTACCAAAGAAGATACCGCCGATTACACCTCCTTTGTTGGGGAGAGCATGCGTTTGGCTTTTACGCAAAATACACTTAACCGCAAGCAATTTGCTAGTTCTGGAAGTTTTTTTGAGCTCAAGGCGAGTTATGTGCGTGGCAAAGAACTGACTTATCCTGGTTCAACCTCC
>RDZL01000182.1 GCA_004295165.1 Flavobacteriia bacterium | reverse complement strand
AAATCTACAGTTAGATACCATCGATATGGAGCTAGCTAAAAAACTAGATGCTTATAAACTCATGAGAAAAAGCATCAAACCCATGATGCAGCAATACATGAAGGTAAGAGTAGGCATCAAAGAAGAAAAAGTGGTTTTGAAGCGCTTACATCAAGATATTCAAGAAGGCCGCGGAGAACGCCAGCGTTATGCAAGTTATATTCGCTTTGAGCGCCAGAAGGTCAAACAGCTTTCCGAATTGAGCGCTGATTATTTGCGTGCAAAAGCAACATTCTTTGCTGAATATGCGCGTTTATACCCTTCTGTAGAGGCCTTTTCACAAACATTGCTTCTCAAAAAACAGCGCAATTAATGAGCGGCAGAATCCTTGTATTGCTTTTTTTGCTGTTGGGGGCTTTGTACACGAATGCCCAAACAGCTAGCGACTTGCAATTGGCGCAGTATTATTACAATAATTCTGAATTAGACAAAGCCGTTGGTTATTTTGAAAAAGTGTATGCGCAAGATCAGAGCAAAACCATTTTTCTGCCCTATTACGAATGTCTATTAGCCCAAAAGGATTTCAAAACTGCTGAGAAATTGCTCCGCAAACAAATTGCGCTGAACAAACAAGACTACGAAGTGCGCTTAATGGCGGGCCAGTTTTACGAAGAACAAAATGACCCCGCCAAGGCAAAAAAAATATTTGAGGAGTTACTCGCGGATATCGGCCCTAATCCAGGCCAGGCGATCTCTATCTACCAAGCGTTTGCTTCAAAAGGTAAATTTGAATATGCCAAGCGAGCTTTGGATTCCGGACAGAAAATGAGTCCGAACTATCCGTTTAATTTTCAGTATGCCGATTATTACGCAATGGTTGGCGACAAGCGCGCTATGTTAGGCGCTTACTTAGATTATTTAGGACAACAACCGGGAATTCTAGAGCCTATTCAGCAAGCAATTGGTTCTCGAATGGACCTCACTACAGCCACCGTGCCAGATTTTTTATTGGCCAAAGAAGTGCTTTTACAACGCGTGCAGCAAGCGGCTGCTCCTATTGTGTTTCAACAAATGCTCATCTGGTTGTTTGTACAAAGCCGTGACTTCTCAGGCGCTGCAGCCCAAGTTATCGCCCTAGATAAGCGCACCAAAAGCGATGGTAGAGAAGTGTTGGAGCTCGGCCAAATTTGTGTCGAAAATGCTGTTTTTGACCAAGCAAACAAGTGTTTTCAGTATGTCATTGATTTAGGCCCTGAACAGCCTCACTTTTACGAAGCACAGCTGTCGTTGTTGAACGCAAGATTTATTCAGGTGACGCAGTTTAGAAATTTCAATGCGGAAGAAATCAAGTTGTGTATTACTGATTTTGAACAAGCGCTGACGCGTTTGGGCAAGAGCCGCGTTACCTTCCAAGTGTCTTTGCAACTCGCAGAAATCAGGGCTTTTTATGCCCAGCAGGTGTCCGTTGCGATAGATGAATTACAACAAATCATACGCTTGCCAGGACTCACAGATATGCAGCGCGCGCAGGCCAAAATGTTATTGGCAGACGTACAAGTGCTCAGTGGCGATATTTGGGAAGCCTCTTTGATTTACATGCAAATTGACAACGACTTTAAGTTTGAAACCATTGGTGCAGAAGCCAAATTTAAAAACGCCAAAATATTCTATTACGACGGTGAATTTGAATTTGCGCAGTCGCAACTCGATGTATTGAAAGAAGGTACCTCGCGGTTTATTTCCAATGATGCTATTCAACTCTCTGTTTTTATCACCGACAATTATGGTTTAGATAGCAATTATCAAGTGATGCTTTGGTTTGCCAATGCAGACCGCATGATTGCTCAGCAGAAATTAGACTCCGCTTTTGTATTGTTTGACAGCATCCAAAGTGCTTTTCCGTACCATGCCTTGGCCGATGAGATTCTATACAGAAAAGGGCTGGCCATGGAACAACGAGGCGAGTGGCAACGTGCACTAGGGTATTATGAAGACTTACTCAAGCTACACTCCAAAGATATTTTAGCTGATGACGCGCTCTTTCGCATGGCCGAAATCAATGAGCTGCGCTTGCTAGACAAAAGTGCTGCAGAAGTGCTTTATAAAAGGCTTTTGATGGAATACAAAGCCAGTTTGTTTGGTGCAGAAGCAAGAAAGCGCATCCGCCTCTTGCGAGGAGATGCGCTTTCCGAAAGCGAAGATATTTGATCTTTATAAATTGGGCATTTCTCTTGTGAAAGAAGGAATGCCTGTTACATCCATACCTGTAATGAGTAAGTGAATGTCGTGGGTTCCCTCATAGGTCACTACAGACTCAAGATTGGCCATGTGGCGCATCATTGAATATTCGCTAGTGATACCCATACCGCCGTGAATTTGACGGGCTTCGCGGGCAATGTTGAGTGCAATTTCAACGTTGTTGCGCTTGGCCATTGAAATTTGTGCTGATGTCGCACGGCCTTCGTTGCGCAATTGACCTAAGCGGAAGGTAAGAAGTTGTGCTTTTGTAATTTCGGTGATCATTTCAGCTAATTTTTTCTGAATCAACTGAAAAGCGCCAATTGGCACGTTGAATTGGGTGCGTTCTTTGGAGTAACGCAAAGCTTGGTCGTAGCAATCCATGGCAGCACCTAATGCACCCCAAGCAATGCCGAAGCGCGCGGAGTCTAGGCAGCTAAGTGGTGCCCCAAGTCCTGAACGGCCAGGCAGGATGTTTTCTTTTGGCACTTTAACGTTGTCAAAGATGAGTTCGCCGGTTGCAGAAGCGCGCAGCGAAAGTTTGCCGTGCATTTCAGGTGTTGAAAAACCTTCCATGCCGCGTTCTACGATGATTCCGTGGATGCGACCACTTTCGTCTTTGGCCCAAACAACAGCGATATCTGCAAATGGCGCGTTTGAAATCCACATTTTGGCACCATTCAAAATGACGTGGTCACCAGCATCTTTGAAATTGGTGATCATGCCACCTGGGTTTGAACCGTAATCGGGTTCAGTAAGACCAAAACAACCCATCATTTCGCCAGAGGCAAGTTTGGGAAGGTATTTTTGTTTATGGGCCTCAGAGCCGTATTTCCAGATAGGGTACATCACCAAAGATGATTGTACAGATGCTGTAGAACGCAGACCGGAGTCACAGCGCTCGAGTTCCTGCATAATGAGCCCATAAGAAATTTGGTCTAGTCCAGGGCCGCCGTATTCTTCTGGAATGTAAGGGCCAAAAGCACCGATTTCTCCGAGCCCACCAAGGATGTGCATTGGGAAAGTTGCATTTTCGTAATGCTCATCAATAATCGGTGAGACTTCTTTTTTAACCCATGCTCTAGCTGCATCGCGAACAAGCTTGTGCTCTTCTGAGAGCAGGTCGTCCATGTTGAAGTAGTCTGGGTGCTGGTATAAATCGGTTTTCATGATGGTTGATTTGTGCGACAAAAGTACGTAATATTCTGTGCAGCTGTAGCATGCAAATTTGAATTATTTTTGTAGTCAAAATTCATTCAGTGCCAAGATTCGAACTCATAGAAAGAGCCTCTCAGATGAATAGCTATTTGCTGTTTGTGTCGCTGCTTTCCTTGACCTTTATTGCCTATGCGCGAATCAGCACCCCAGATGCCTTGGCTTTATCCTGGAAACGCTTCTGGAAACTGAGTAAAATTGAGAGTTTTGGTTTTGACGACGAGAAAATCAGACCCGCAACCCAATCCTTATTTTTGAGCAATGCTTTTGTTTCATTTTCGCTCAGCACCTATCTTTTTCTCTTGACTTACTTTGAACGGCTCGATGCCCTTGGCTTGGCATTTGCGTTTGTCTGCTCCTTTTTAATTTTTCAATTGCTCAATTTCCGCGTGGCGTTGTTCGTCACCGACAATTGGAAACTTGTCAGTCATATTGCCGAAATCAATAAACAGGTTTGGTCTTTTGTAGGGCTCGTTTATTTAGGACTTTCTTTTTTGTGGCTGATATACGGCCAAGCCAATAGTTTCCTCCAACAAGCCTTTCTAATCGTTGGCGTATCAGGTTATGTTTGGCGCTTGATCAAGGCCTGGAGAGCCTGTATTCAGGCAAATTTGGAATGGTATTATTTAATTTTGTACCTTTGCGCCTTGGAAATCCTACCCATCCTGTTTGTATGGCGTTGGCTTTCGGGCGAATACAATTAATTAAAACGACAACTTTGGCTATTAAGACCATTTTAGTTTCCCAGCCGAAACCAGAAGGAGATAAATCACCTTATTTCGATTTAGCTGAAAAATACAAGCTCAAAATTGATTTTCGTCCGTTTATCAAGGTGGAGGGTGTAGACCCCAAAGATTTCCGTACGCAAAAAGTCGATATCTCTGCCCACACCGCTGTCATCCTCACTTCTAAAGTTGCTGTAGACCATTTCTTTAGAATGGCAGAAGCCGTCCGTTTTGAAGTCCCAGACACCATGAAATACTTTTGTATTACGGAAGCTGTCGCACTTTACTTACAGAAATATGTCACTTATCGCAAGCGCAAAATATTTTTTGGCAAGCAAACGATTGACGAGTTGGCGGAACTCATGAAAAAGCAAAAAGGCGAAAAATTCTTATTGCCTTGTACAGATATCCTACGCGACAACATTCCATTAACGCTTGAGAAATACAACATTCCTTTTTCCAAGGCGATTTTATACAGAACAGTTGCTGCCGACCTCTCCGATTTAGAAGACGTTTATTACGACATGTTAGTGTTTTTTAGCCCGGGCGGTATTGAATCTTTGTTCAAGAACTTCCCCGACTTCAAGCAGAACACCACTTCGATTGCAGCCTTTGGGCCTACAACTGCCAATGCTGTCTTGAAGAATAATTTGCGTCTAGATGTCCACGCGCCACATCCAAAAGCGCCTTCAATGGTTGGTGCAATTGAGCTCTTTATCAAAGAGCAACTCAAGAAAAAATAACCCGCTTTTCACGTTTTTATTGCAATGGTTTTTTCCTTCGCGAGAAATTCTTTATATTTACCCAAACTTAAATTTTAACGCATGAAAAAACTATTATTCTCAGCTGCTATGTTACTTGCAGGTGTTAGTGCGAATGCGCAGCTAGCCCCAGGTAGCGTTGCTCCAAACTTTACTGTTACTGCTTACCAATCTTGGTTGGCTACTGCAGGAACAACTAATAACGGGTCTTATACCCTTTATGACTACCTAGACCAAGGATACACTGTATTCTTAGATGTATCTGCAACTTGGTGTGGCCCATGTTGGAACTACCACCTTTCTGGTGCTTTAGAAGATGTTTATGCATCACATGGCCCAGCTGGCGCTCCTGGTGTAGCTGCTTCAACTACAGACGACGTTATGGTGATCTGGATCGAAGGCGACGGAACAACGGCTGACGCCACGATGTTGGACGGTTCTGGTGCTATCGGTAACTGGATTGAGCCTGCTGCAGGTAACCAAATCCAATTCCCAATGGCTAACCCAGCATCTGCAAGTGCTAACCAAATCAACAACGATTACAACATCGCATACTTCCCAACAATCTACCGTATTTGCCCTAACCGCATCATCGAAGAAGTTGGTCAAATGGATGCTACTGAATTGTACGCTACTGTAAGTGCTTGTCCTCCACCAGCTTCTGCTCCTGCAGACGTTGCTGCGTTGGGTTACACTGGTGCTGCTGTACATTGTGAAGGTGCTTACACACCATCCGTTAACATTCAAAACAACGGTACCTCTGCACTTACTGCAGCAACTGTAACAATCACTCAAGGTGGTACTACAGTTTCTACCGGTACTTTCAGCGGTAACTTAGCTACTTATGGTGTTGCAAACGTAGTTTGTTCACCTATCGCTAACTTTACAGGTGGTGCACTTGTTTGTACAGTTACAACTGCTGGTGATGCTTCAGCTGCAAACAATTCTATGAACAGTACTGTTGCTACTGCTTCAAATGCTGTTTCTCAGTATGTAACTGTAAACATTACTACAGACTACTACGCTTCTGAAACTTCTTGGACAATCAAAAACAGCACTGGTGCAACTGTAGCACAAGGTGGTGGTAACTGGGCAGACATGACAACTGGTCAAGCTGGTCAAACTGTACAAGCTCCACAATTGGTTACCTTGAACCCTAGCCAATGTTACACTTTCGAAATCCTTGACTCTTACGGTGATGGTATCTGCTGTTCTTATGGTAACGGCGCATACTCTTTAGTAGATGCTAACGGTACTACAATTGCTTCTGGTGGTGAATTCGCTTCAGTAGACACACGTGCTTTCAAAACAGGTGCTCTCGGAATGGATGAGTTGGCTACAATCGCAATGAATGTATACCCTAACCCTGCATCTTCTGAAGTAAACGTTTCTTTCGAAGCTACTAACAACGATTACGCAGTATCTTTAATGGATCTTCAAGGTCGCGTTATCGCTGCTAAAAACATGACTAACCTTAACGGAACACAAGTTGTTTCTTTCTCAACTGAAAATGTTGCAAAAGGAAGCTACATCGTTTCTGTTACAGTAGAAGGTCTTACAACAACTAAAAATGTTGTGATCAAATAATTTTCTTCTAAAGAAATGAGAAACGCCCTCCAACGAGGGCGTTTTTTTTTGACCTTTGTTTTATGTTTATCCCCTTTTCTCAGGAATACCAAGCCCATGCGCTTCCTGAACGTTTTACCTTTCCATTTTATTACGAGGCTCACCCACTGGCCAAACAAGCGGCAGCGCTTTTACAGGCGCGTCTGGTAGCAGCAGATTTCGGACATGATTTTGGTTTGAATCGCCAAGAGCGTTTAGGCGCAATTGGAAAAATGTTTGGTGTATTGGTGGTTCAAAGTACTGCCGGTGAATTAGGCTATTTGGCTGCATTTTCGGGCAAATTGGGCAATTCAAATGCGCATGAAGGATTTGTGCCTCCTGTTTTTGACTTGCTGGAAACTCAGGGTTTTTTTCGCCGTGAAGAGCAAGAAATCCATCAACTGACGCTGCAACTCGAAGACTTAGAAAATGCACAGGAATTAACCAGGTTGAAGGATGAAGAATTGAAAATAAAGCAGCAATGGGCCTCAAAAATCCTGGAGTTCCAACAAAAAAATAAAATAGCTAAAGCGCTTCGTGACGAAAAAAGAAAAACCATATTGGAGTCCGACCTAGACGGGTTAAAAGACTTAGAAGACTTGCGTTTTCAAAGTATGCAGGAGAGTCGGCAACTCAAAGCACTCAAGCGCGAAGCACAAACGGCAATTCTAGAAATACAACAGAATGCTTTTGAATATAAACATAAAATTGAGCACTTGAAAGTGCGCCGAGCGGCTCATTCTGCCGATTTACAACGCCGCATTTTTGAGCGTTATACTTTCTTAAATGCTGCAGGCCAGACTGAAAACGTCTTGAATTTATTTGTGGATTCTCCTCCAGCAGGTGCGGGTGAATGCGCTGCACCAAAGTTATTGCAATATGCATATCAAAATGCCTTCAAGCCAATTTGTATGGCTGAGTTTTGGTGGGGAATGGCGCCTGATTCAGAAGTGCGTATTCATGGTCATTTTTATCCTTCCTGTAAAAGCAAGTGTGAACCTATTTTAGGCCACATGCTCAAAGGACTTCATGTAGATGAAAACCCAATTACGGCTATTCATCCGGCGCAACCGCTTGATATCATTTACGAAGATGATTGGATTGTAGCTATCAATAAGGCACCGGAATATTTGTCGGTACCTGGTAAAAACCCAATGCCGAATTCCTTAGATGATTTAAAGAAAAAATATCCTCATGCCGACGGACCGCTACTTGTGCACCGCTTGGATATGTCTACGTCTGGCATCATGCTTGCCGCCAAGACTAAACTCATGCACCAGCGCTTGCAGCGTCAGTTTGTATTGAGAAAGGTACAGAAAGAATATGTAGCGGTTTTGGTTGGTGTGCCAGCGTTCAAAGAGGGAGAAATCAAATTGCCTTTGCGCGTAGACCTAGATGACCGCCCAAGGCAGTTGGTTTGTTATGAACATGGTAGCTATGCGCATACAAAATATAAAGTCCTTGGTATCCAAAACAATGAAACGAGGATTGCTTTGTTTCCGCATACAGGCAGAACCCATCAGTTGCGGGTGCATGCCGCACACCACCTGGGGCTGAATTGTCCAATGAAGGGAGATGATTTATATGGACAAAAAGCTGATCGCTTGTATTTACATGCAGCCAAACTCGGGTTTTATCATCCGCATTCCAATGAATGGATGGAGCTGAATTGCTCTTCCGCTTTTTAGATTTTTGGCTCTTGCCAATCGCCATATTCTTTGATGAGGTCTACAAGTGCTTCAACAGCTTGTTGCTCTTCAATATTGCGCTTGACAATCGTTTTTTCTTTGTATAAATTGATTTTACCAGGCCCAGTACCTACATATCCGTAGTCTGCATCGGCCATTTCGCCGGGTCCGTTCACAATACAACCCATAATTCCGATTTTCAGGCCTTTGAGGTGAGCTGTGCGTTGGCGTATTTTTGCGGTGGTTTCTTGGAGGTCAAAAAGTGTGCGTCCGCAAGAAGGACAAGAAATGTATTCTGTTTTGGAGATGCGTGTGCGGGTAGCCTGCAAGATGCCAAAAGAAGTGGAATTGATGTATTGTGCGCCAAGAGCTGCATTGAGCCAAATTCCGTCGCCAAAACCATCTATGAGCAATGCACCAGCATCAGATCCGGCATATAATTGAAAGGTTTCAAGCTCGGCAGTTTCATATTGGTAAGAGAGGATCACGGGGTTTTGCAAACCATTTTCTTGCAGCGCAAGGAAGAATTTGCGATAGAGCTGCGTTTTGTTGTCGTAAGCCGTATTGAGAACAATGACAGCATTTGGGTGAGCACTTAGTTCTTGTGGAAGGGCGTCTTCTGCTTCAAGGGGTAAAAAACAAATTTGTTCAGAAGAAATGTCTTGTAATTCCTCTTTTAAAACCAAGGGATAATACCCTGATTTATCGCTATATTTTGCATTCCAAAGTTCAAAATCTACGATGATACCGAGTGTGCCTGGTACCTCAAATTCGATTTCATTGCTGCCAATGTAAACGTAATCTGCTGCTTGGTCTTGGATATTCCATTTGTCGAGCGGAATGCTGTATTGGTAGCCAAATCCGAAGAAATGAGCAGGCTTGATATCATCTACATCCGAAAGATCGGCTAAGACAATAGGCGTATTTTTGCCACCAATATTATGAAAGGCTGCACTTTCTCGTTTGTTGTAAAAGAATGGTGAATAGCTGAGTTCATTTTGAGGGGGCTCAAAATCAAACGATTTGTATGCATTGTATTTGGCAATCAGTTTTTGCGCCACCGGAATTTCGGCTTCTGGTGCTTCTGTGAGCGAAACACGGATGGTATCGCCCAAGCCGTCTTCTAGCAGTGCGCCAATACCCACTGCAGACTTGATGCGGCCATCTTCACCGTCGCCAGCTTCGGTTACACCAAGGTGTAATGGGTATACAACACCATTTTCGAGCATCTTAGCCATGAGTAAGCGATAGGCCTGAACCATGACGAGCGTATTGCTCGCTTTCATGGAAATGACGAGTTGGTCGAAATCGTGTTTTTCGCAAATTCTAATGAACTCAAAAGCAGATTCTACCATTCCTTCCGGGGTGTCGCCGTAGCGACTGAGAATGCGGTCTGAAAGCGAGCCGTGATTGGTGCCGATGCGCATGGCGGTCCCGTGCGCTTTGCAGAGCAAGACTAACGGCGTGAATTTTTCTTCAATGCGATCGAGTTCTGCTTGGTAACTCTCGTCGGTATAGTCGATTTCTTCGAATTTCTTTTTGTCCGCATAATTTCCCGGGTTGACGCGAACTTTTTCTACTATTTTAGCCGCAATTTCTGCCGCATTTGGTGTAAAATGAATGTCTGCAACCAGGGGTGTATGATAACCCTTCTCCACGAGTGCTGCTTTGATTTTTTGTAAATTCTCGGCTTCGTTTTTGCTTGGCGCAGTGAGGCGAACTAGTTCACACCCGGCGTCGATCATA
>RDZL01000181.1 GCA_004295165.1 Flavobacteriia bacterium | reverse complement strand
GTCGCTTGCAAGCGTCACTTGAACGCTATCCGTAGCACTACAATACGCATTGGATATTTGAATATAATACCAAGCGTTTTGTGGATCCAACAAAGCAAGATCAGCTTGACCATTGGCATTGAGGGTATCTTGAAATTGGGCAGAACTAGACCAAATGATCTGGGTTGGGGAACCCACAATCGTGGGTATCAAGGGTGTGTCAATAGAAGTACACAAAAAGATAGCTGCAGGTGCCGTAACCGAAAGAGCAGGACCGACCGTAATTTGCATCGTTTGTTGATCTGTGCCCTGACAGATTGAATCTATCACCGTTAAACTGATGGTATAAGTACCCGGTTGACTGTAAGTGATGGTGGGTTCAAAGTTGGTGCTGTCGAATAGACCATTCCCAAAAGACCACAGAAAAGAACTGGTGAGGGTTGAGTTATTATTGATCAAAAAGGAAAGCGGCGCACACCCTATTGTATCCGCGACCTGAAAACTGGCATTCAAGGGGACGTCAAAAGCGATCAAAACAGAATCTTGCGCATTGCAAAAACCATTGCCGGCCTGGCAAAAATACCATCCACCTTGACTCACGAGAATGCTCGAATCTTGAAGTAGATTTAGGGGGTTACTGAAGTCATTTTGTTGGGACCAAATAAACTGATTAGCGGTGCCAAGTGTATTTGCGCTGAGTAGATAAGGCGAGCTACTACATAGATTGATGGTGTCATTGAGGTCGAGTAAAATGGAATCTAAGACCAAAATTTGAATTTGAGCGGTGTCGGTAATGAGGCAAACGCTGTCGGTTACATAAAGAAAGACGTCGTACTGACCAGGCGTGCTATACACAACTGTCGGATTAAAGACCACGCTAGTGGTATCGCCGTTGCCGAAATCCCAGAGATAGGAATCCCATTGGGCAGAGGTATTTTGAAAATCGACAGTAAGGGCTTGGCAACCTTGCACATTGGAACTGCTGAATTCGGCAGTTGGAATGAGCTGAAAATCGAATTTAAACACCAAGTTATTGCAATTACTGCTGTTGTTGGAATTGGACCAAGCACCCTGAGAAGTCGGAAAGTCGGAATGGCCACCACAACCGCCACATACAGACTGATACACCACGCCATTTTTGTCAAAGCGAGAAGTGCCGCCGTCTACATGTTCTTGAGCAATGGCACCGCCCAAGTAGGAGCCATAAAGCAGGCCATTGAAGTTATTTTGCAAGACCATCAGGTAGAAATCAAAACCTGTGGTGCTGGCTTGAAAAGCGTTGGCCGAAACCGGCATGCCGCTCAGTGGTGTGGACTGCAAAATATTGGCTCCCCAGCCCGAAATATAGACGTTGCCACAGATATCTACCAAAAAGGCCGCAGGCGAAATATTGATCTGGCCATTGCCATTGCCAATGACAGTTGAGGCCAGGTTGGTGGTGAGTGCGTTGTTGAGTTTCAAAACAAACTGACTACTGCCCGGATTGCTATACGGGGCGTTGTTGACCACAAAACCACCTCCAACTGCCTGCCCCAACAAGAAAATTTGGTTGTTGCGATCCACCTCGACAAAAAACACTTGGTCGTAATTGGGCGTACCGACATAACTCGCCTTCTGTATGGCCGTGCCGAGTGCATTGAGTTTCACGACAAAGCCGTCGGTCTTGCCGCCGTTGTAGCTGCTTTGATAGGCTGCAGTGGTACCCGAAAGGTTATTGGAACCGGTGCCACCGGCAAATACGATTGAACCAAGCGTATCGGTTTTGACTGAATAGGCAGCATCGTCTTTGTTTCCGCCATAGAAGGATGAAAATTGCAGCGCCGAAAAGTTGGTATTGAGCTTGCAGATGACGGCGTCTTGACCAAAAGATTTACTGGCCTGAAAAGGATTTTGGGTCGGGAAGTTAGCGGAGCGCGAGCAACTGGCCACCAGCACCGAACCAGCGGCATCGAGATAGATTTCACCCCTGAACTGATCGCCGTAGTTGGTGGTTAGGGAATCATAGGCCGCTACGGTGTTGTAAGGCAAACCAAGCGATCTGTAATTGACGCCGTCGTTGGCTGTTCCACCCAAATAGGTACTTGCCATTAAGTTTTGCCCAGACGCACTCAGCTTAGACACATACAAATCGGTTCCCTGCGCACCGAAATACACCCCATTGAAATAAAAGTTGGTATTGGGGCTGCCACCTGCATGCGTGGGCTGAAAGGCACCGGTGGTGGTGGGAAAGTCGGTACTGGAGGTGGCGCCAAACAAATAAATATTGTTGAGCGAATCGCAAATGAGACTGTGTGCCGTTTCGGTGCCTTGTAGGTTGTCGCCGCCACCTAAAAAACTCGACCAAAGCATGGTGGCACCATCTGCTGCATAGCGCGTGACAAAAACATCGGTAACGCCGTAGGCACCGGCAAGCGACGTAAAATTGGAATTGGTATCAAAACTCGCCATACTCGGCAAAGGAAAGTTGTTGCCATAAACCATGCCTGCAGCATAAGCGGATGCATCGTAGCCGTATGTGGCAGTCATGCCAAAATTATCTGAGTTGGCCCCGTTGTAGGTCGCAAAAACCAATACGGGATCGATAACCAGGGGCAATTGCATATTGTAGCTGCCAAGCTGAAAACCATAAGAGCCGTCGGGAAAAGAACGATACGCGCAAGCAACTTCAATGCGTTGACCATTGACAATTTGAAAAGCATACAATTGTTGGTCTTGGATTTCACCGATGGCCGTCTTGAGTTGGATGCGGTCTTTTTTCAGTTTGACTTCATTTGCACCCGAGTAAGCCCAACGAATTTGTTGTGCATCGGCGCCCGGAGCAACGTGAAATGTATATTTATATTGTGTTTGCTCGGTGGCCCACATGAGGTCTATGCCAGGATAAAACTGCGTGTAAAGTACCTCTTGAAAGGCCGCCACCTGATTGGCCCAACGCGTGGAGTCTTGGCCCATAAAAAAATTATAGGTGTGTTTGCAGGGTTTTTGACCTTGTATTGGCGCTTTCGGGTTGGCGCCAATGAAGCGCTGCTGAACAAGTGCGCTTGGAAGGCTCGGGTTATCGAGGAGTTCTTGCTCGTGGTGGGCTTTTTCTAGGGCAGAGAAATCGTTGAGCTGAAACAAAAAGCGGTCTGAGCCCAGCCAAATTTTTGCGGCACCGTCTTTGGCCATAAGTTGTACATCTGAAGGCCACTGGCCTTTATTTTGCACAAACTCATGACCTTGAAACTGTGCATGAATTGGTAGCCCAATGAATATGCCCATCATGCACAACCATAAAAACCTGTAGGCGCTCCACTTCATCCTCGCTAAGTTAAGCATTTCGACTAATTTTGTGCATAGCAATTTTCTATATGGACACAACTAATCGCATCTGTTCGCTTTTCAATATTCAATATCCCTTGATCCAGGGTGGCATGATCTGGTGTGCCGGTTGGGAACTCGCCTCGGCAGTTTCAAATGCAGGTGGCTTGGGCCTCTTGGGTGCTGGCTCAATGTACCCGGACGTTCTCGACGCACAAATCAGTAAATGGAAGGCGCATACCAACAAACCTTTTGGTGTCAATCTACCTTTGCTTTATCCGAACATTGAGGAGCACATTGCCACGATCATCAAGCACAGAGTACCTATTGTATTTACCAGTGCGGGCAATCCCAAAACCTGGACCGAGACCTTAAAGAAAGAAGGCATAACGGTGGTGCATGTGGTTTCGAGCGTCAAGTTTGCGCTAAAGGCCCAAGCAGCTGGTGTTGACGCCGTAGTGGCCGAGGGCTTTGAAGCAGGTGGCCACAACGGCCGCGACGAAACCACCACGCTTTGCCTGATCCCAATGGTGCGTTCAGCTATCCAAATTCCGCTCATTGCGGCCGGCGGCATCGGAGATGGCCGTGCGCTGCTCGCCGTCATGAATTTAGGCGCCGATGGCGCCCAAGTAGGCAGCCGCTTTGTGGCCTCCATAGAATCTAGCGCCCACCAAAACTTCAAGCAAGCCGTCATCGATAGCCAGGAGGGAGACACCCTACTGACCCTCAAAGAACTCACGCCGGTTCGCTTGTTGCGCAACCCGTTTTTTGATCAGCTTATGGCTGCCTATCAAAATGGGGCGAGCGCTGACGCGCTCGCCACCCTACTCGGCCGCGGCCGAGCCAAAAAAGGCATGTTCGAAGGCGAGCTTACAGAAGGCGAGCTCGAAATCGGGCAAATTGCGGGGGCTTTCAACGAAATTTTACCCGCTGCCACAATTGTCAGACAATTCATCGAAGAATTTAACCAAGCCCTCACGGCCCAACATCCATTTTCATTATGATCGCATATGATCGCTTTACATTAGCCAACGGCCTACGGGTATTGTTTCACAAAGAACCCGCTACCCCAATGGCGGTGGTCAATGTGCTCTACGACGTTGGAGCCCGAGACGAAAACCCTGAGCAAACTGGCTTTGCGCACCTTTTTGAGCACCTCATGTTTGGCGGCTCCAAGCACATCGCAGATTTTGACGCGCCACTGCAAGCTGCCGGGGGCCAAAGCAATGCCTTTACGAGCAACGACATCACTAACTATTACGACGTCTTACCCGCCCACAACCTCGACACCGCGCTTTGGCTCGAGAGCGACCGCATGTTAGCGCTCGCCTTTACACCTAAAAGTTTAGAGGTACAGCGCCAAGTCGTCATTGAAGAGTTCAAGCAGCGTTACCTCAATCAACCCTATGGCGATGCCTGGCTACAACTGCGTCCTCTGGCCTATCAAAAACACCCCTATCGCTGGGCCACCATCGGCAAAAACATCAAACATATTGAAGACGCCACCATGGACGACGTCCGCGCGTTTTTTCAAAAACATTACCACCCGGGTAACGCTATTTTGTGCATTGTGGGCAATTTTGAACTCGCAACCATCAAAGAGAAAGTTTCGCACTATTTTGGCAATATTCCGGCACAGGCCAAAAGCCCAAGACAGCTCCCTACAGAGCCACCTCAGCAAAAATTCAGGATCAAAACCATCCAAAGAAATGTGCCCGCCGGATCATTCTATTATGCCTTTAAAATGGGCAAACGCCTTTCGGATTCCTATTACCTCGCAGACCTGCTTTCGGATCATATAGGCAATGAAAAAACGGGTATCTTATACACAGAATTGCAACGCAAAAAACGCTTGGTTTCTGAGATTACTGCGTATATCACTGGATCAATCGATGAAGGCTTATTTGTGATCACTGGCAAACTCAATCCAAAAAGAACATTTGAAGAGCTCGAGGCCGCTATTTGGCCTGTGCTCGCACAAGTCCAGGACAAAAAAATGAGTAAGAGCGCGCTGCAACAACTCATTCTGAAGTTGCGCACCGCCAAAGCTTTCCAAGACCAAGGCCTATTGAATCGCGCCATGAACCTCAGCTTTTTTGAATTGCTAGCTACCGCAGACCTCCTCAATACGGAAGGTGCGCGCTACGAGCAAATCTCCACAACGCAGCTCCAACAATACGCCCAAGAGCTCCTCTCCAAAAACAGATGTTCTCTGTTGCAAATCCAACCCAAATAACCATGAGCAAAATCTCAACACCTATTCTCGATCGGTCAGTTGCACCACCACTGCTGCCCATCGAACACATTTCTTTTGTAGGGCCACAAATTACCGTTCTGAACAACGGCGCGAAGCTTTTTTGGCGCAATGGCCTGCAAAATGAAACCAGTAAAATTGAGTTGCATTTTGCCGCAGGCTCTGCCACCAAAGACCCGCTCACCGCTTCTTTATGTGCCGGACTGCTGATCAATGGAAGTGCAACGCGAACGGCCAAACAAATCCAAAAAGCGCTCGATGCGGTTGGTGCATATTATGACGTTTCCTTGAGTCAGGAAAGTTCGGTCGTGACACTCTATGCGCTCAAAGACCAACTCCTCAAGGCTTATGAAATCTTTCACGAAAGTTTGTTTACTGCTATTTTCCCGATCAAGGAAGTGCAAGAACTCGTGCACAGCCGCCGTCAGAAATATACGGTGCAAGAACAAAAAGTCAATTTTCTGGCACAGCGCCAGTTTCAGCGCAGCCTTATGGCAGGCAGCACCTATGCCAACCTGATCCAACTTGCAGATTTCGACCGTGCAGACCGCTCACAAATTCAGGCTTTTCATGCCGAACATTACCTCAAAGGGCTCAAAAAAGTATTTCTTGTCGGAGACCTCTCTACCGAACACGTGCTTGAATTAGAAGTATTGCTGAATGCTTACAGTAGCGATATTGCCGAGCGCGCACCCTTTTCTTGGCAACCTGAGCAAGGCGCCACACACATAGAACAAGAAGGCGCCTTGCAGAGCGCCTTGCGCATTGGACGTCCGCTCTTCAACAAAACGCATCCTGATTTTTGCGCGTTTAGCGTTCTCAACACGATTCTCGGCGACTACTTTGGCAGCCGACTCATGAGTAACATCCGAGAAGACAAAGGCTACACATATGGCATTGGTTCACATGTGGTGGAAAATACCAAATTCGGCTATTTTGTGATCGGAACAGAGGTAGGTGTCAGTACCCGAGAAGCCACTTTTCTAGAAATTCAGCACGAATTTGAGCGCCTCAAAACCGAATTGGTTTGCGAAGAGGAACTGAACCTCGTAAAAAGTTATCTGATGGGGCAACTACTCAAAAGTGCCGACGGCCCTTATGCCATGCTCGATCTGTTTGCCAATGTAGAAACCATGGGCCTAGACCTGAGTTATTACGACCATTACATTGCACAAATTAAGGCCGTAGACGCGCACAAACTCCAAGAATTGGCCAAACGTTACCTGAATTGGGAAGAAATGCTCATCATTTCGGCAGGATAGCAACCTTTTAAAGGCAATGTCGTTATACTAAAACAGCAAAAAATACGTTACTCAACGGATGTTCAGAGCACTTATTGTATGGTTATTTCTGCACTTGGCTTTAGTCGGCCACGCCTCTCACGTGATGGGCGGAGAAATCACCTACAAGCACTTGGGTGGCGGCAACTACCAATTTGAACTTGTTTTCTATCGCGACTGCAATGGCGCCGACGTCAATGCGGTCTCGGAAAATCTCCGCGTCTGGAACCACCCTACACTCAGTGCCATCCCCGTTTTATTTGTACAGCGCCAAGATTTATCGCCTAGTTGTACGCAAGTACCTGGCGGAGCCGGGCCACTCCTATGCGGCACGGGCAACAACGGCGGAAACGGCATCGGCGCCATTGAAAAAGTCATTTATCGCAGCGCACCAATTGCCCTCAGCGGCAATCCGCCTGCACAAGGCTGGGCCTTTACCTACGAAAATTTCTCGCGCAGCGGCGCCCTCACCAACCTCAGCAATCCTGCTACCTACGGCATGACGCTCGTGGCCAAAATCTTCAATTTAGCACAACCCGACGACTCACCTGTCTTCAACGAAGACCCCAATTTTGTGAGTTGCGCTTGGCTCCCCTACCAATACAACGCCGCCGTCAGCGATGCCAACCTAGACTCCTTGCACTTTGAATTCGGGGTGCCTTACGATCATTTCCCTTCGGGCGCGTACAACCCGCCTGCCAACCCAGCGCCCATTCCATTTGTGAGTGGCTTTAGTTTTGCCAGTCCTATGCCCGGAACCGCCATCAACGCAAGTAATATTCCTGCAGTCCTCAACCCACTCAACGGTAACCTCACATTCACTAGTTTTACCATTGGCAACTACGCGCTTAAAATCGTGGTGAAAGCCTACCGCGCCGGCGTGCTCATTTCAGAGACCGAACGCGAGATGCAGTTGGTTTTACAACCCTGCAACAGCAGCAATTTCCCTCCTATCATTGCGCCTCCCTTTGCAGCGGGCAGCTCTTACGAACTTACGGTCAATGCGGGCGACCTGATCGATGTGCCACTGCTCATCACAGACCCGGATACCCAAAGCAACGGCAGCCTACAAAACATTACTTTAGAAGCCCAACTACCGTGCACCATAGGGCCTTGCCCAAGTTTGAATGTCGCATTGCCGTATACAGCAGCCAGCCAAATTCAAGCGCAATTCACATGGCAAACCACCTGTGACCACCTCCTCGATGGCCAAGGGCAAGCACAGGTACAGCAAACGTATCATTTTGTCTTGAAGGCTACTGATGACGTCTGCCCAATTCCTCAGATCCAGTATGCCACCCTAACCATCCATGTACTCAATAGTGGCATCATTGCCGCACCCGAAATCTCGTGCATCCAGACCAACAACGCCAACGAACTCAACATCTACTGGCCTTCGATCAATACCGGTAGCACCGCAAGTTTCAATTCTTTTCAATTGTACTCTATCCAAAATGGTTTACTCGCGGACACCCTAGATGTCAATGCCACAAGCTTTACCATCCCGCCAATTTTTGCCAGCCACGACTTCTACTTGGCTGTGGCCTCAGGTTGTGCTGGCAGCTACTTGAGTTATTCAGACACGGTCAAAAATATTCTACTTACGCTGAACAATCCCAACAACGGAACCGCTGTGCTGAACTGGAACAAACCCAAAAACCCCGCCTCGCCACTCTACCACAGCCATTACTACATCTACCGAGAATACCCCACCAATTTCTTCAACTTTTTGGACAGCGTTCCCTACAATCAAACCACCTACACAGACACCATCGATCTTTGTCACGAATTCTTGCGTTACCGTGTCAATCTCAAAACAACTACCTGTAATTTCAATTCCAACCGACCTGGCGATTCCCTTACCGACATGACCACCCCGTTTATTCCGGTACTCTCTAGTGTTGGTTTTGACACTAGCACCCAGCAAATGCAAGTGCAATGGAATGTCAATGCGGCGCCAGACACCTACGGCTATGTTGTATACACCTATGACGCCAACGGCTTTCTAGTCGAGCTCGACACCGTATACGGACAAAACAACAACACTTATCAATACAACGTGGCGTTCATTAACGGCCCCTACACCTACACCGTTGCCGCCTTTGACTCTTGCTTTACGGCCAACAATCCACCTTCTTTTCAGACCTCAGCCAAAGCCAACCTGCACACCAGTATTCAGGCCACTTATACCGTGGACATGTGTCCGCAGCGCGTAGACCTCAGCTGGAGTCGTTATTTGGGGAACCCAGTAGTGACCTATGAAATCTGGAGCAAGCACAACAATACTTGGGCCTTGCTTGGCGCAACGAATGACACCACAGCAAGCATCAACTTGGTCAGAAATGAGAGTTATTGCCTCTACATCAAGGCCAACTTACAAAACAGCTTTTCAGCATTCTCTAATCCGCTCTGTTTTACAATGCCTCAGCCAACGCCTCCGGGTGTACATTATTTTAGGGTGGCAAGCGTCAATGAAAGAGACATCGAACTCAAGGTCTGGATAGATGCAAGTGTAGGCATTAACGAAGTACAATTCGAAAGAAAAGACACCAATGGGGTATTTGAACTTATTGGAACGGCAGCCGTTAGCAATAACATGGCTTATTTCCTAGATGACGATGTAGATACCCAATGGGGTCCGTGGACCTACCGCACCGTTTACCTCGATAGCTGTGGCAATATCGGCAACTACGCCAACGAAAACACCACTATTTTTGTTTCTGGCAGCGCCGATCAATACAACATGATCAATACGCTCAGCTGGACGCCCTATACCCAATTTGCTGTTGGCATCTCGAATTATCAAGTATTCAGAAACGCCTACGGAAGCTGGGAAACCATTCCAATTCAAGTATTACCCGACGGCAGTTATGGCATCACCGATGACGTTTCACAATTGCGCAATAACGGCGAGGTTTGTTATCAAGTCATGGCCTCAGAAAACGTGAGTCAAACTAGTTTTGCAGACAGCAGTTTTTCAAATATATTTTGCTTGCAATATGAGCCATTAATGTTTGTCCCGAATGCCTTTACGCCCGATGGCCTCAACCCCATTTTCTTGCCTGTGGTGCAAAATGTCGATCCAGAAAAATACACCTTCAGCATCATAGACCGCTGGGGTAAAGTTGTATTTGAAACCAATGACCCTGCTGCGGGCTGGGATGGCATCATTAGCAGCTCTGGCCTACCTGCCACCAACGATGTATTTCAATACCGC
>RDZL01000180.1 GCA_004295165.1 Flavobacteriia bacterium | reverse complement strand
GGCAAGCATTCGTTGTAACCAACCCCCGTAAAAATTTGAATTTCAGGGTTGGTGCCACCTTGACTACAGTTGTCATAGGTATCAATCGCTACCTTTAAACCGTTAGCAGAAGCGGGAATGCCCAAGCCCGCGCCCATCACAAAACCAGTAGGAGGCACGGGTATAAAACAAAAAGCCAAACCGTCGGCTGCGTTTCCGCCCCAGATGCGGTATTCGAACTCTACGGTCCATTGTTGGCAGACGGTAATATTGAGCGGTGTGTTGTAAAAAATACTGCCCGATTGCGAAGGGGTTGAATTGGTTAAAATGAGTTCGTTTGGAAAATTGTCTACATCGCCTGGCGTATCACCGACCATAGCGTTTCCATTGGTACTCCAGCCTGTTGTAATCATGTTTGGAGAGCCTGTTAGCTGTCCGAATACAAAAGTCTGAGCGCTTAACTCATTTATAATGAAGGTAAAAGCGGTAAATGCAAAAAGAAAATAAACTCTCATCGGCTTCAAAACGTTATAAACAAAGATAGGTTGCTAAATTTAAATATTTTAATTGCTTTTTATTTCTACTTAGTGTAAATTTGACACATACTAAACTTCAATGGCATGAAAGCCCAAACTAAACACACTACCCACCAAGAACGATTCCAGCCTTTCAATATTGTTGTATTTGGTGGCGACGGCGACCTCTCGATTCGCAAAATCTTACCCGCTATTTTTCACCGCGACCTCGATGGCCAGCTCAATATTGCCTATAACGTCATTGCCATTACGCGCAAAGATCCAGATATCAAAGCATTTCACGAACGCCTCATTCCTTTTTTAGAGGTGAGCGACCACCACAAGTATAACCGAGAAGAAATCGAGAAATTCCTCAATAAACTCGTCTTGATCAAAGCTGAAGACCCCAACCCTGAGGCCTACACCGAACTCAAATCTTATCTAGAAAAATATCCAGAAAGACAAAATATTTATTACTACTCCACGCCTTCATCTGCCTTTGGCCCCATAACGCAAACCTTGAAAACCTGCGGATTGGTCAATAAGAGCAGCAAAGTGGTACTTGAAAAACCCCTCGGACATTCTTTGGCTTCGTCCAACGCCATCAATGCCGAAATTACACTAGCCTTCGAAGAGCATCAAATCTATCGCATCGACCACTACCTCGGAAAAGAAACCGTTCAAAACCTAATGGTCTTGCGCTTTGCCAACAACCTCTTTGAGCGCGCCTGGAATGCCGAGAACATCGAAAGCGTACAAATTACAGTCGCAGAAAGTCTTGGTGTGGAGAAACGCGCCTCGTATTACGACCAATCAGGTGCCCTACTCGACATGATCCAAAATCACCTCTTGCAATTACTTTGCTTAGTGGCCATGGAGCCGCCAGTAGCGCTCGAAGCCGATGAAGTGCGCAACGAAAAACTCAAGGTACTCAAGGCACTCAGACCACTGACCAAAAAAACCATCGAACACGATACCGTTAAAGGGCAATATACCAGAGGTATTTCTAATGGAGGTCAGGTGAACAGCTATTTAGAAGACATCGAAAAATACGAGTCTAAAACCGAGACCTTCGTCGCAATCAAAACCTACGTAGACAACTGGCGCTGGAAAGGCGTTCCGTTCATGCTGCGCACAGGTAAGCGCATGATCAAGCGCTACTCGGAAATCGTCATCAACTTTAGAGAGGTCAAGCACAACATCTTTCCCTCAAAAGAAAAACTCAACAACAACAAGCTCATCATCCGCTTGCAACCTGAAGAGCGCATTGAACTCATTCAAATGACCAAAATACCTGGTCCTGGGGGCTATCGCTACAAGCCAATCGCACTCAAACTCGACTACAACGATTCTTTCAAAGAACGCTTCCCAGAAGCCTATGAACGTTTGATTGTCGATGTCATTCGCGGCAACCAGACGCTCTTTATGCGCCAAGACGAACTCCAAGCTGCCTGGACCTGGATTGAATCTGTAACAAGCAGCTGGAAAGCCGCAGGCATGACCAACGTGCTTTACGAAGCAGGTACATGGGGCCCCGGAGACGACATCCTAAACGAAGACGAATCATGGATCACCAAAACCTGGAGAGAATGATCGAATTTGAATCAAAAGCTGCGCTCGAACAAGCACTGGCTCAAACAATTGCCGCTGCACTGAAAGACGCCATCGCAGCAAAAGGTGCGGCAACGCTTTTGCTTTCTGGAGGTTCAACACCCAGCGGCGTGTACGCACTTTTATCGCAAGCTGATCTTCCTTGGGAACAAGTGAAAGTTGGGCTTGTAGACGAACGTTTTGTGGGCCCCAGCAGCCCCTATTCCAATTTCAAATTGATTGGAGAAACACTACTCCAAAACAATGCGAAAGCAGCTACTTTAGTACCAATGGTGAGCGATGAAAGCGATTATGCCGGAAATCTTTTACAAATTGAAGACACCTACCGTATTTTTACGGACACCGACGTTTGTCTGCTCGGCATGGGCCCCGACGGACACACCGCTTCTATCTTTCCCAACGATGCCGCTTCGCTTGCAGCAAATACAAATACATCTTGCTTGCTCTCCAACACCAACGCACCAGCGGAACCAACCCAACGCATTACCTGCAACGGGCCGCTATTGCGCCGCAGCAAGCACCTGTTTTTAATGATCACCGGAACCCAGAAAAAAGAAATCTTGGCCCAAAGTGAGCAACTGCACTTACCCATTGCAGCTTTTCAAACAGCCCTCACCGAGACCTACTACACAACAGCATCATGATACATCCAGCCATTGCCAGTATTACCGAGCGCATCGTTCTACGAAGCCAAAGCACCAGAAAAGCGTATCTCGCCCAAATGGAGGAAGCCTATTTAGAAGGTGTGCACAGAAGCACTTTGCAATGCGGCAATTTAGCGCATGGTTTCGCAGCTTGCAACCAGCACGACAAAGCGGCATTGGCAGCAGATATCATTCCAAACCTCGGCATCATTACCGCCTACAACGACATGTTGTCTGCACACCAAGTGTATGAAGATTATCCAAAAGCCATTAAACAATACGCAAACGCTTACGGCGCAGTAGCACAAGTGGCAGGTGCTGTACCAGCCATGTGTGACGGCGTCACGCAAGGGCAATCGGGAATGGAGCTCTCGTTGTATAGCCGAGATGTCATTGCGCTATCTTCAGCAATTGGGCTCTCTCACAATATGTTCGATGCCGCACTTTATTTAGGGATCTGCGACAAAATTGTACCCGGCCTGCTCATGAGCGCCTTGCGCTTTGGTCACCTACCAGCCGTTTTTATGCCTGGAGGACCTATGCCAAGCGGCATCAGCAACGAAGAGAAATCTGCCATTCGTCAAGCCTTCGCGGAAGGTAAAATTGGTCGCGAAGAACTGCTCAAAGGTGAGTCTGACTCATACCACTCACCGGGCACCTGTACTTTTTACGGCACCGCTAACAGCAACCAAATGCTCATGGAAATCATGGGGCTACACCTACCCGGCTCTAGCTTTGTGAATCCGAACACACCGCTGCGCGACTTACTCAACAAAGAAGCGGTTCGCGTTGCGATTGAAAATGTCAAAATCGGAAAAAGCCGCAGCCTTGCCAATTTATTCAATGAAAAAACGGTTGTCAATGGCATCATCGGTTTGTTAGCCACAGGCGGTTCTACCAATCACACCATTCACCTGATTGCCATTGCTCGCGCTGCAGGTATCATCATCAACTGGGACGACATGTCAGACTTATCGGCGATCATTCCACTCATTACCCGCATGTATCCGAACGGCGCAGCTGATGTGAATCATTTTCATGCTGCAGGCGGCATGGGCTTTGTGATCCGAACGCTTCTTGAGCAGCACTTGCTACACGAAGACGTTCAAACCATTATCGGAAAAGGCTTAAGCGCTTATACACAAGAGCCAAAAATCAAAGATGGCGCATTGGTTTGGGAAGAAGGCGCAAGCACCTCCCTCAATTTGAATATCATCCGGCCAGCAAGTGATCCGTTTACACTAGATGGCGGCATCAAACTTTTAAAAGGAAACTTAGGGCGTGCAGTCATTAAAACGGCAGCTGTTGCTCCGGAGCACCGCATTGTGGAGGCACCAGCAATTGTTTTTCACGAACAAACTGACCTCATTGCCGCATTCAAGCGTGGCGAACTCGATCAGGATTTCATTGCAGTAGTGCCTTTTCAAGGTCCAAAATTCAATGGAATGCCCGAATTACATAGCCTCACCCCTACGCTCACCATTCTTCAGAAGAAAGGCTACAAAGTTGGCCTCGTGACCGATGGGCGCATGTCGGGCGCATCTGGTAAAGTTCCGGCGGCTATCCACCTGACTCCTGAAGCTTACGATGGTGGCCTTATTAGCAAAATACAGACCGGCGATCTTTTGCGTTTAGATAGCGAAAATGGCGTTATAGAAGTGCTCAATGAAGCAAGTGTTGTGGCGCGTGCTGAAGTTCAAAAAGACAACACACAATCTGGATTTGGCCGCGAATTATTTGCCAAACTGCGCGCTGGCGTGAGCATGAGTGAAGAAGGTGCTTCGTTTATCGTCTAGCCACCACCGACGCGAGTACAGATAATACCAGCGCACCCAAAACAATCAGGAGCGAAACGCTCGCCTCTATGTGATAAAACGGCGCCACAAGCATCTTGAGGCCAATAAAGCTCAAGATGAACGCCAGGCCGTATTTAAGCTTAGAGAACATATGAATAGAATTGGCCAGCAAGAAATACATCGAGCGCAAGCCAAGCACTGCAAAAATATTAGAGGTATACAAAATCAGTGGGTCGTTTGGCGCAATGGCAAAGATGGCCGGTATAGAGTCAATGGCGAAAATAAGATCGGTGGTCTCGATGACCATGAGCACCAAAAATAATTTGGTGGCGATGTGCTTGCGGCCTCTTTTGATGAAAAAGCGGTCGTCGTGGTAGTTTTTGGTTACTGGAAATACCTTTCTGAGCAAACGTGCGCCCAGGCTATTATTGAAATCTTTTTGGTCGTCGTCTTCTGAATCGAGTAAAGATTTGATGCCCGCATACACCAAAAACGCACCAAAAATAGTCAGAATGAGGTTCGGACGGAAGAACTGACCCGGCAAACCATGCGCTCCTTGTTCCAAGTTGAACTGATAGCCAAATAACTCAAAGGCTGGCAAGTAGGTGAGTTTGATGAGGCCGATGCCAGAGAATATGAAGATCCCCCTGAAAATGAGGGCGCCAATGATGCCCCAAAAGAGCACGCGGTGCTGGAGTTTACCTTCAAGCTTGAAAAACTTGAACACTAAAATAAAGACAAACATGTTGTCTACGGATAGCGCTTCTTCTATCCAATAAGCTGACTGGTACTCGGCAAACTTCGCAAAGCCCATTTGCCACCATACCAAAGCACTGAAACCCATTGACAAACCTATCCAGATCAGCGTCCAGCGCAGCGCTTCTTTATTAGAGATTTGATGTGACTTTTTATTGACCAATCCTAAATCAATCAGGAGCATGGTAAAAATAACGACCACAAAAATGGCAAGCAACCAAGGATTAAATGACATGTCAAAAAGTTTCTGCAAAATTAAAAAGAAAGCCACATGAAATTCATGTGGCTTTCAACAATCGGTAAAATGGTTGGCTTATTTTTTTTCGAGCAAATAAGTGACCGCATTTGCTGCATTGACGAATCCGCCAGTAATGCAGAGGTCTTTCATTTTCGCTTTGGCTCCGTTAGGAGCAATAACCGTCTTTTTGTAAGTGGCAGTTGTTGCCATTAATACTTCGCGTACTTCAGCAGCGCTCAATTCAGGGAAATAACTTCTGATGAGTGCAGCTACACCTGCGGTAGCTGGGCAAGCCATAGAGGTGCCGCTTGCGTTTCCGTAGTTGAAATCAGGAACGGTAGAGTAGATATCTACACCCGGTGCAAAGAAGTCTACGGTTGTAGCGCCGTAGTTTGAGAAATCTGCAAGGATTGTTTTGCCGCTTTTTGAGCTGCTGCTTGCCCCTACTTCGATCCAGTTTGGAGCGGTTGTTTTGTTGTTCAATAGACGCGTTGGGTAAGAATCTTCTACATCTTTGTTTTTGGCGTCGTTACCTGCTGCGTGCACGAGTAAGACGTCTTTGCTGCGCGCGTATTCGATTGCGGCGTCAACGTAGTCTTTGTTTGGTGTCCAGTACTTGCCAAATGACATATTGATCACTTTAGCACCGTTGTCTACAGCGTAAATAATGGCATTTGCAACATCTTTGTCGCGCTCGTCTCCGTCTGGAACCGCACGCAAGACCATAATGCGCACGTTGTCGGCAACGCCATCAATACCCATTCCGTTGTTGCGCGTAGCGGCAATAATTCCAGAAACGTGCGTTCCGTGAAAAGCGTCGGGGCCTTCATAGCGGTTGCAACCGTAAATTTTATTAGAAAGATCGTTGGGATTGTCGCCAACAATAGAGGTGCGGATGGCGTCTGCATCTTGCTTAGCTAAGTCAAGTGCACTTTGCATAGATGCGAGTGCGCTTTCAATTTCTCCGGTGAGTTGTTCCGCAGGAACCATGTCTAGAAAAGACTTCATGCGGTTTTGAATGCGCTTGTCGATTTCTGACTCGGCTACAAATGCAGCATTTGTTTCTTTAGAAAAAGCCACACCTGAGTTCTTTTCAACGCGCTTTATGTATTCTGCAAACATTCTAATGTTTACCACAGAGGCTTCTTTGTCGGCGATTTCTTTTTCGAAGGCCATTTTGATTTTTTCATAGGTCGCAAAACGCGCCAGCTCTGAGCTTGAAATATTTTCTACTTTTTTACCTTTGAAATATTCAGATTCGATGCGGTACATGCGCGCAAGTTCCAATGCTTCTTTGTCGATGTCTTGGGTAGGGCCACCTAAGAAAGACCAACCGTTGATGTCGTCGATGTAACCATTTTTGTCGTCGTCGATGCCGTTGTTCGGAATTTCGTCTTCGTTGATCCAAATGACGTCTTTGAGGTCTGGATGATCAGTTTCTACACCAGAATCGATGACAGCTACAATAACTGTGGTGGATTTTTTACCTGCTGCAGTGAGCATTTCGTAAGCCTTTGTGGCACCTGTACCGTAAACGCCATCGGCTTTAGGATCTTTGAGGTACCAATTGAGGTTTTCTGGACCTTCTGCCTCGCTTTTTTGTGCAAACGACACCATTGAAAGGCCGACGAAAGTGCATAAAATTAATTTCTTTGTCATGAGTTGTTTAGTTTGAGAAAACGAAAATACATTTTATTTTCAGCAGACGAAAATCTTGTTGAAAAGTTACTTTGTGGAGAAAACGTTCAAAACAATGTAGCGCTCGTTACAAATTAAGACCGAACAAAGCATTAATTTTGTTCAAAACAAACACCATGAGTCAAATTGAACGCATTTCTTGCCTTATTATAGGTTCTGGCCCAGCGGGCTACACAGCAGCAATTTACGCCGCTAGAGCAGACATGAAACCCGTTATGTATCAAGGCATGCAGCCTGGAGGGCAGCTCACTACAACAAACGAAGTAGAAAATTTCCCGGGTTATCCCGATGGCATCACAGGCCCTGACATGATGCTTCAATTAGAAGCACAAGCCAAGCGTTTTGACACTGACGTGCGCAGCGGTTTCATTACCCGCGTAGATTTCTCGGGCAGCGTGCACAAGTGCTGGACCGAAGACGGCCATGAAATCCATGCCGACACCATTATCATCTCTACGGGTGCTTCTGCCAAATACCTAGGCCTCGACAGCGAACAACACTACCTCAAATTGGGTGGCGGGGTATCGGCTTGCGCAGTCTGTGACGGATTTTTCTATCGCAACCAAGAAGTGGTGATTGTAGGTGCCGGAGACTCCGCTTGCGAAGAAGCGCATTACCTCTCCAAACTTTGTACTAAAGTCACGATGCTCGTTAGACGCGATGAATTCCGCGCCTCCAAAATCATGGCAGACCGCGTGAAAAACACTCCGAATATCGACATCCGCTTCAATGCAGAAACTTTAGAGGTACTCGGCGATGGTCAATTGGTAACAGGCGTGCGCATCATAGACCGCTCAAGCAACCAAGAAAGCGAAATCCCTTGTACAGGTTTCTTTGTCGCTATCGGACACCAACCCAACACTGCAGTATTCCAAGATTACATCGACCTCGATGAAACCGGATACATCAAATACGCTCAACCTGGAACAAGTAAAACCAATGTTGCTGGTGTGTTTGTAGCAGGAGACGCCGCCGACAAAACCTACCGCCAAGCTATTACAGCAGCTGGCACAGGTTGCATGGCAGCATTAGATGCCGAACGTTATTTGGCCGCAAAAGGACATTAATTACGTAACATGGTAAGGACAAAGTTGATCCTTCCTCCATACATCTTCATCCTGATTAAACGAAAAAGCAGTGCTCAACGCACTGCTTTTTCGTTTAACAACTTAATGAAATGAAAACCCTTGGGGCTATACCCTTGGTTGTAAAAGAATTTATGGGCTTTGAAATTGCTCGTGTAGGAATCTAAAGCCAGCATATTGCAATTTTCTTCGACTGCCGTTTGCTCTAGGGTTTTAAAAATCAATTCCCCCACACCTTTGCTTCTGTAAGCCGGATCTACAACAATATTATCCAATTCTAAATACTTGCCAATCCAGAGCTTGTTGCCAATCCAGAAGCCACTAATTGCAATGCACTTTGCATCTTCATAAACCGCTAGTTGGCAATAATTATGCGGCAACATCAGGTCGAGTTCTTGGTCGTACTGCATTGCTGTGAGGCTAGGATACAAAAATTGCAAGACCTCGAGTTGCGCAAGCATTTCTTCTTTTGTTTTTAAAAATTGCAGCTGGAAATTCATTTGGTCTTATTTAAGTAAATAGGTATCGAATAATTCGAGAATGCGGCGGTATTCGTCTGTCCAGGAGGAGGTATATTGAAAGCCGTGGCGCTCAACCGGATACAAAGCCATCCACCAATCTTTTTTGCCGAGCTCAATTAGGCGCTGATTGAGTCGGACGACGTCTTGGAATTGAACGTTGTCATCGATCATGCCATGTAAAATCAAAAGTGGATCTTGCAAACCTTCAGCAAAATGAATAGGAGAACTTTGGCGATACGCCTCAGGGTCTGCAGTTGGCGTATTGAGTATATTGGTGGTGTATTCGTGGTTGTAATGCGCCCAATCGGTAACGGAGCGCAACGCCGCGCCACAGGCAAAGGTACCGGGTTCGGTAAAAAGTCCCATGAGCGTGATAAAACCGCCGTAAGAACCGCCGTAAATCCCTACTCTATTGCTATCTATGCCATATTGCGATACCAAAAATTGTTTGGCATCGACAAAATCTTGTAAATCTCGGCCACCCATGTGGCGATAAATGGCTGTTCGGTAGTTGCGGCCATAGCCCTCGCTTGCGCGGTAATCTACGTCGAGCACAGTATAGCCTTTTTCGATGAGCATTTGGTGGAACATAAACTCTCGCTGGTAATAGCTCCAGTAATGATGTGCATTCTGCAAATAGCCCGCACCATGCACAAACAAGACAGCTGCACCATTTTTGTTTTTTGCTTTGGGTGTGTACATACGTGCATAAACTTCAACGCCATCTGAAGCTTTAAAGCTTAAAATTTCGGGCTTTTGCCATGGATAAGTGCTGAATATTTCTGTTGTTGAAGTAGTTATTTGAACTTGATCTTTTGGATTTTTGAGCGAACAAGTAAAGATTTCCCAAGGTTGGGTGCTCGTACTGAAACGATAAGCCAATTGCTTTTCGTCTGGTGAAAGTTGTACTTCGTAGGCGCCTTGCTCAGCCAAAAGGGGTTTCATTTTCAGTGTTTTTAAGTCTAACTGATGAAAACTGCGGGTGCCCGGATGGTTCATATTTGTGCTCAGCCAAAATGAACTGCTGTCTTTGGAAAGGCGCACTTCATGGACTTCATAGTTGCCGCTGGTGAGTGCAAGTTTGGTTTTGGTTTGCAAATCCAGGGTATACAAATGCGAATAGCCGCTCTGCTCAGACTGAAAATAAATGACTTTAGCATCTTTGAGCCAGCCGAGCGTGCCGGTTTCAAAGTTCCAAGAAGAGATGCCCGGTCCTCCTATCCAAGCGCTGTCGTGCTGGTGCTC
>RDZL01000252.1 GCA_004295165.1 Flavobacteriia bacterium | reverse complement strand
ATCTGATGCATTATCCGTGTTGTTGTAATCGTTTACAATTGTAGCTACAGCGCAGTTGTCAGTCGCAACCATTGGTTCAACAATGATCGCAGCTTCGCACACTCCAGCATCTGCCGTTTGTGTCACATCATTAGGACAATCAATCACAGGTTGCTCATCATCAGTAACGATGATAGTTGTTGAGCAAGTTGTAATGTTTCCGTGGATTTCAGTAACAGTCCAGTTAACGATTGTCGTTCCAACAGGATATACATCTGATGCATTGTTGGTGTTGTTGTAATCGTTTACAATTGTTGCCACAGCGCAGTTGTCAGTTGCAACCATAGGATCAACAATAATAGCAGCTTGACATACACCAGCATCTGCTGTTTGAGTTACATCATTAGGACAATCAATAACTGGTTGCTCATCATCAGTAACGATGATTGTAGTAGAGCAAGTAGAGATATTTCCGTGGATGTCTGTTACAGTCCAGTTTACAACTGTAGTTCCTACGATATATACATCCGTAGCATCGCTAGTATTGTTGTAATCATTCACGATTGTAGCGATATCACAGTTGTCTGTTGCAATCATTGCAGGAACAGTTACAAGTGCTTCGCACACTCCAGCATCTGCCGTTTGTGTGATATCGTTTGGACAATCAAGTGTTGGTTGTTCGTTATCGATAACGGTAATGTTCATAGTGCATTGAGCGCTATTTCCATTGTTGTCGTTAACTGTCCAGGTCACAGTTGTTGTTCCTACAGGGTATACATCAGTTGCATCGCTAGTGTTGTTGTAATCATTGATTACAGAAGCTACACCACAGTTGTCATTCGCGATTGGTGCAGGTACATTAATAAGTGCGTTGCAATTTCCTAGATCAGAGAATACAGTGATATCTGCAGGGCATGTAATAGTAGGAAGTTCAACTTCAAGCACTGTAATCAATTGATCACAAGTGATTGTATTTCCGTGAATATCAGTTACCGTCCAAGTCACAGTTGTTGTGCCAACAGGGTATGAGTCTGATGCGTCGCTTGTGTTGTTGTAACTGTTTACGATTGTTGCTACTGCGCAATTATCGGTTGCAACCATTGGTTGTGAAACGACAGTTGCATTGCAGCTACCTAAGTCGGTATTGATTGTAATATCATCCGGACAATCAATTACAGGTTGCTCATCATCAGTTACGATGATTGTTGTAGAGCAAGTACTGATGTTTCCATGAATATCAGTTACAGTCCAGTTTACAATAGTAGTTCCAACAATGTACACATCAGTAGCATCGCTTGTGTTATTGTAATCATTTACAATTGTTGCAATCGCACAGTTGTCTGTTGCAATCATTGCAGGAACAGTAACAAGAGCTTCGCATACTCCCGCATCTGCAGTTTGTGTGATGTCATCCGGACAATCAATTACTGGTTGCTCATTATCAGTAACGATTATGGTAGTCGAACATGTAGAAGTGTTTCCGTAGATATCGGTAATTGTCCAGTTTACAACAGTAGTTCCAACGATGTACACATCAGTAGCATCGCTAGTGTTGTTGTAATCGTTCACTATTGTTGCAACAGCACAGTTGTCTGTTGCGATCATAGCCGGAACAGTAACAAGAGCTTCACATACTCCAGCATCAGCAGTGTGTGTTATGTCATTAGGACAGCCAATCACTGGTTGCTCATTATCGGTTACAATAATGGTAGTTGAGCAAGTTGAAATATTTCCGTGAACATCAGTCACAGTCCAGTTTACAACTGTAGTTCCTACAATGTACACATCAGTAGCATCACTAGTGTTGTTGTAATCATTAACGATTGTGGCAACGGCACAGTTGTCAGTTGCAATCATAGCAGGAACAGTTACCAAAGCTTCACATACTCCAGCGTCCGCAGTTTGTGTGATGTCATTTGGACAGTCAATTACAGGTTGCTCATCATCAGTAACGATTATGGTAGTCGAACAAGTTGAGGCGTTTCCGTAGATATCGGTAATTGTCCAGTTAACAACCGTTGTACCGACAGTG
>RDZL01000179.1 GCA_004295165.1 Flavobacteriia bacterium | reverse complement strand
CGGCGATGCGCGTTTTGCACCGGTTTTCTTTAGTTCTGGCGACTTGCATCCAAATAACCAAAAGCGTTTGGAGATAACTATGTCAGCTATCGAGCAAAAAGCGGGTGAAATTTTCGTTCTGGAAACCAAAGGAGAAACTTTTATTGAGCGCTCACTTTATTATATTCACCTCGTCGATTGGGCCTCTTTTTATCTTTGTGATTTAAATGGTGCAGATATCATGGACATGGAAATTGTAGACTACCTTAAAGGAGAATTGGCCAAGTTATCATGAGTAAACCAGTTGTTTATGTCCGCAATTTAGGGCTCATCGCGTACCAAGAAGCTTGGGACCTCCAAGAATCCTTACTCAAGGTGGCGGTCGACCGAAAAATAGAAAACCGCAAGCAAAATACGGCGGTACTGCCAACACATCATTTGTTGTTTTGTGAGCATCCCCATGTCTATACGCTGGGCAAAAGCGGTGCAGCAGAAAACCTATTGCTCGATCAAGCACATCTCGATCAGATTCAGGCTCAGTTTTTCAAAATCAATAGGGGAGGAGACATTACTTACCATGGACCAGGTCAGTTGGTGATGTATCCTATTCTAGATTTAGAGCAGTTTTTTACAGACATCCATCAATACTTGCGCTTTTTGGAAGAAGCGGTTATTCAAACACTTGCCCATTTCGGAATAAGCGCGACGCGTTTAGAGGGACTGACCGGTGTTTGGCTAGATCCAGCGGGTCAAAATGCACGTAAAATCTGTGCTATGGGTGTGAAATGCTCGCGCTGGGTAACCATGCATGGCATTGCACTCAACGTAGACCCCGACCTAAGCTATTTTGGAAATATTGTTCCTTGTGGTATCCAAGACAAGGCGGTTACGTCCATGACCAAAGAACTCGGTCGTCAAATAGACATCAATGAGGTCAGGAGTGTGTTGTCTGCACAAATGGCCACTATTTTTAATTATCAAATTGCACAGTCATGAGAGCAGATTTACTCGGACCTAAAGTAGAAAACGTAGCAGTGGCATTGGTCGAACTACCCATTGAAAACGCTGAGCCAGAATATATTGTCTTCTTGATCAACAATCGAGATGACATCATGGAAGGAATTATAGTGGCGTCGACAGGCTATGGAACGCACCCCACAACAGGCGAAAACATCAAAACATCGACACTCAGAAAAGGAATTGAGGTCATGATGCCAGGTGAAGCCGCTCGAATTGAGCCCATTATGCCCGATTTATTTGGCATTAACAATGAGTTCTGGGTTAGTTTTTGGGTACACGAAACCATGTTTGACAAGCGCTTTGTATTTGAGGCAGGTAGTATCAATCCGCAAGAATTCAAATTGATTCCGACGCTCAATGCCAAAGGAATTATTTTAACATAATTCGCTTTTCTGATCAGCTTACCAGGCGCTGACCCGTCATTTCTTTGGGTTGTTGTATGCCCATTCGTGCTAAAATGCTCGGTGCTACATCTGCTAGAATGCCATCTTTTATAGAAAGCTCTTTTGCAGGGCTGACCAAAATGACCGGAACAGGGTTGAGGCTATGTGCTGTATTAGGAGATCCATCTGGATTTACGGCGAAATCTGCATTGCCATGGTCGGCAATTACCAAGAATTCATAGCCGAGTTCAAGCCCTGCTTCCACAACTTTTTGCAATTGCGCATCTACGGTTTCTACAGCTTCTATAATTGCAGCATATACACCTGTGTGGCCTACCATGTCTGGATTTGCAAAATTCAGGCAGATGAAGTCGGGTTGTTGGGCTTTCATGTGCGCAATGAGCTTGCTGGCTACTTCTGGCGCACTCATTTGGGGTTGGAGGTCGTAGGTGGCTACTTTAGGCGAAGCAATCAGTAAACGTTCTTCATTTGCAAATGCTGCTTCGCGACCGCCATTGAAAAAGAAGGTTACGTGTGGATACTTCTCTGTTTCGGCGATGCGCACTTGCGAACAGCCAGCATTGGCAACTACTTCTCCCAAAGTGAATTGAAGGTTGTCTTTTTCAAACAAGACATGCATGCCTTTGAAGCGCTCGTCGTAATTGGTCATGGTGCAATAATGCAGGTCGAGCGGGCTCATGTTGTATTCGGGAAAAGCTTCTTGGGTAAGTACGGTAGTGATTTCGCGCGGACGGTCTGTTCTGAAATTGAAACTAATCACGACATCACCTTCAGAGATACAGCCATCGGGGTCAATGAGATGTGGCAATAAAAATTCATCGGTGATATCTTGGGAATAAGAAGCTGCGAGTGCCGCACTCGCGCTATCAGCTTTTTCTCCGGTGCCATTTACCATGAGGTGGTAGGCTTTGGCAACCCGCTCCCAACGCTTGTCTCGGTCCATGGCATAATATCGACCAATTACGCTTGCCATTTTACCGTTGTTTTTGGCAAGGACAGCTTCGAGTGCTTGGATAAAGCCCAAGCCACTCTTCGGATCGCAATCGCGGCCATCAGTAATGGCATGTACGAAATAAGAGCTGAGACCTTGTGCATGGGCCATTTCACATAACGCGTGCAGGTGGTCTTGTGAACTGTGCACGCCCCCGTCTGAAACCAAGCCCATGAAGTGTAATTTTCTACCTTCCTCCTTTGCTTTTTGAAAGGCTGCAAGGAGTATTGGATTTTCTTGTAGTTCGCCGTCCCGGATACTTTTATTGATCCTTGTGAGTTCTTGATAGACAATGCGTCCAGCGCCAATATTGAGATGCCCTACTTCAGAATTTCCCATTTGCCCTTCTGGTAGGCCCACGGCTTCGCCAGAGGTCTGTAGGGTAGCATTTGGGTATTGAGCCATCAATGAGTCGAAATACGGCGTGTTGGCGTTGAAAATGGCATCTGAGTTGCTTTGGTCTCCAATTCCCCAGCCATCGAGGATAATCAGGCCTACTTTTTTGTTCATATTGGTAAAATTAGCTCAAAAACACTGCCCGTCGGGATATTTTCAATGCAGCGTATTTGGCCGTTGTGTAGCCGCACATATTCCGCGACAATATAAAGCCCAAGCCCACTACCAGCTTGTTTTCTGGTTTCTTCTGAACCAATGCGATAGAATTTTTCAAAGATGTGCAAGCGCTCAGCGGGGTCTATTCCTGGCCCTTCATCGGCAATTTTAATAGCAAAAAAGCGATCGAGCTTCTCCATTTGGATGGTGATGTGTTGTTGCGTTCCGCCGTATTTGATGGCGTTTTCAATTAAGTTCACTAGAATGGTATCCAGCAGATGAAGGTCAACGGCTGCAAATAGTTCCTCCGGGCCTTTGAAGTCAATAAGGCCGGTGTGGTATCTTGCTTGGTACCGCTCTTTGATGGAGTGTACGAGTGCTACTAACTCGGTCTTTTGTTTTTGAATCGCAAAAAGCTTGTTTTCGGCGCGCGAAGCATTTAAAATGTTTTCGATGAGTTGGCTCAGTCGTTCGTTTTCTTGCAAGGCGCCTTTGAGAATTTTTTCTTTTTTGTCTTCGGGCAAATTGTGCTTTTGCAGGGTTTGAATATACAATTTGAGCGCAGCAATAGGTGTTTTGAGTTCGTGGGTAACGGTCAAAAGAAAGTTTTGCTGCTGCTGTTGAAAAGCGAGCTCTTTGGATATAGACTTTCGGATGCGGTAAATGCCAAAAGCGAGAATGACCAAAAATACAGCACCTTCACCAAACACCATTCCGATGCGCTTGGAGAGCTGTGCGTCTTGTTGTGGAATGTGCGAACTCAGTTGTATGAGGTGATAGCCCCACCAAATAAATTGGATAATGACATAAGCACCAAGAAAATAGAGCCAATAAGCCGATTTGCTTTTTTTGAGCATAAGATCAGTCTTTTCCCTTCTTGAAAATATTTCCAACTTCTCGACCAATTTTTTGGATGGTTTCCACACCAGCCACCAGTGGGGCAGAATTGATATCGTCGTAACTAGAAAAGGCAGGATCGTTTCCGATAGATCCAGGATAGATGAGTAGGTAGTCTTGGTGTTCGAATGCTATATTGACATTTTGTAGTATTTGGTCAATTTGTGAATCGAAAGAAACACTGCCTGTTCTGCAGGCCACAATACAAATTAGGTCGCTTGTTTTCTTTTGATAGGTAGGGTAAAAATTGTCGAGGCTTGCAATTTCATGAAGATAGAGTTCAGCTTCCACTTTGTTAGCTTGTGCAACTTTTTCAATTCGCTCGAAAGAAGAAGTGCTGCCATAATAATGAAAAGGAATCTTAAGTTCTTTAGCCAATCTAAGCAAGCGCTCTGACCACAATACAAAAGTTTGCTCGAGTTCGGCCATGAGGGGAGCCACCACAACAATTCTTTCATAAGAAACGCTGGGTTTTTCTAGTGAACAGAAGAAAATAGTTTTTTCGCAGCTAGACATCAAGTGATCGCGGTCATCTCCAACCATTCTCTTGATGATGTTGGTGTCTGAGGAGTCATTGACCAAGACGATGTCGGCAACTAACTCTTTAGAAACTCTTGAAATACCCGAGGATAAATTATGATCGATTGTAGCAATGGTATTTAACTTAGATTCATGTCCAGAATAATGCTTGATGATTTCTTCAAGAGACTTTCTTGATTTGCGGATCATGCGCTCAGCATTTTCGTTATCGGGGTAAACGCTCACAACGGAAATTGGATTGATGACTTGAGGGTCCGAAACCATAAGCGCTAAATCGAGCAACTTTTCATTTCCCTTTAACTCGTTCATGGAAACCATTAAGTGCTTATTGCGTAATTTCATTTCGTTGTCATCGAGGTCGCTATTTTCAGAAAGGTCGAGTAGTAAGCGCTTTCCAGTATTCTCAGTAACAAACGATGAAGTCATGCTCGTAAATAAAATGAGGAGTACTGTTCCATTGACAATATTTAGGCTCAAGATGCCATCTCCATCTTTGTAGCCAACCATAATAATCGCAAGTGTGGCTGCTGCATGTGCGGTGCTGAGTCCAAATATCATTTGGCGTTCATTGCGACTGAGTTTGAAAATGAGTTGAGTGGCTAGCGCCGCAAGCCATTTGGAAAAAATAGCAAAAGTGGTCAGTATTCCTGCAATCATTAAGGGCCAAGATCCTTGAAAAAAAGCGCGGTAATCCACGACCATACCAACGAAAATCAAAAAGAATGGGATAAATAACGAGTTCCCAATGAAGTCGATGCGATTCATGAGTGTAGAGTGGTGTGGAATCAACTTATTGAGCACTAATCCGGCTACAAACGCCCCTATGATGTGTTCAACTCCTGCTACCTCTGCAAGAAATGCGGCAAAAAATACCACTGACAAAACAAATATGTATTGGGATGTCTTTTCACTGTCGAGTTTACTAAAAAACCATCTTGCGATTCTCGGAATGACAAAAAACATAATGAGCGAGAACATCAATAAAGAAGTGAGTAAACGCATCCAGAAACTAAAATCCAAATTTCCTTCAGAAGCACTTGAGATAATGGCTAAAATGATGAGTACGGCTGTGTCTGTTAGAATAGTTCCACCAACGGTAATGGCCACGGCCGGATGCTTTGTGAGTCCGAATTTACTTACGATGGGGTAGGCCACAAGCGTATGCGTCGAGAACATACTTGCAGTAAGTAAAGCGGCTAATGGAGAAAGGTGCAGGATTTCTGTACACAACGGATAGCCCAAAGCGAGCGGAATGATAAATGTAAGGAAACCAAAGCCTAAGCTTTTATGGAAATAGCGCTTGAATTGCCTTAAATCGAGTTCAAGACCCGCCATAAACATGATGTATAGCAGCCCAATTGTTGCAAACAACTTAATGCTACCTTCAGCTTCCATGGTGCGCTCGCCGATCAATCCAAGGCCGTTTGGCCCAATTAAAACACCCGAAAGAATTAAGCCAATGATTCCGGGAATTTTCATTTTACGCAGCACAATTGGCGAGAGCAAAATGATAAAAAGAAGGATGGAAAAAACCAACACCGGATTTTTCAGTGGCAAATGAAATGCTTCTATCAGGTGTTGGAAAAAATAGCGCATCTTGGTCTATTGCATCATGCGATTGGTATCGGGCGCTTGCCCTGGCGCGGCCAGGGAATTCACGTCGATATTTGAAGGCTCACTTGGCAGCGTATTGCGGTTCACCACAGGTGCTTTGACGAGGCCGTGGTGTTCGGCTAGGGCACCCATATACAACTGCAGGTTGGCCAAGCGATTGGAGTAAATGCCATCGCCAGCTTCACCATTTTCAGAAGCCAATGCGTCTAGACCACTGTAGATGCGAGGCAAGACTTTTTTGTAAAGTACTTGAATGGTTTTCTCAAGAGAACGCGTGAAGGCCGATGAGTTGCCAGCTTTGTTTGTTTCTTTAACCGTTGTGCGCATCTTTAATAGTGCATCTGCTACCGCAATGAGGTCCTCTGCGTTCTCTTCGTTGCCGGCCATTTCTACATCACTGTGTTCAAAGTAAGCAACAACTGTTTGATAGTTTTCGAGGATTTTTTGACCCAATGCTTCGGCTTTTTTGGTTTGCCCGAGCAAGTAGTAGAGCTGTACAAATTCATGTAAGATTCCTGCATTGAGCGGTCTGATATCTTGACCTTGGAACATGAATTGGTTGTGTGCTTTGTTGTAGTTCAAAGAATTGAAAGGATCAACTGGGTTGATGTCTCCGTAGTCCATGACGGTTTCTTCAGGCATGATTTGCATGGAACGATCGAGTACTTTGACGGCTTCGTTCTTGCGTCCGAGCGCGTAGAGTTGTTCTGCGAGCAATAAGAAATTGGCGCGGTACTGAATGGTGTGGCGACGCGCGTAGTAGTCGGTGAGTACATTCGGGTTGGCCATATCGCCAAAAATGTAGGTCTCGAGCATATTTTTCTCCATTTGATCGACGTCCATTAGGGCAGGCTCTTTTTTGGCAGGCGTTAAGGCATAGGCCATGCCCACTTGCTTGATATAACCTGCACTTAAGAGCGCGATTGAGAAAGACGAGCCGCGGTTGCTAGAGAAGTAGATGCCGCGCTTCCAATCGTTATTGGCAACAACGTCCATCATCATGACTTCATCGCGCGGGAGGGCTTGTGTGCGCTCTGGATCAAACTCAAAGACGATTTCATCGGCTACATTGGCTGCTTTTGTTTTCGAACTCAAGACACCTGACGCAATTGCATTTTGGCGATTGACTTTCAAGGCAAATTTAGACGAAGGGAAGAAGCTGAATTTATTTTGTTCGTCGGTGATCATGTTGGCGTCATCGCGTACAAAAGCCATCGCGTCCGCAAAATCTACGGCAGACCAAATGCGCTCATATTGTTCGAGGAGTTCTTGGAGCTCTTGGCCAGTGTTGTTTTTGAATTCTACTTGGCCATTTCTTGCCGCTTCAAAGAGTTGGAATACTTTCTGGTATTTGTCGATGGTAGCCGCAATCATGTTGGTAGAGTCTGTAGAGGCAATTTGCGTCTTGAGGAGCTCTGCTTCTGGTGATTTGGCCACAACGTCGGCAAAAAGGACTTGCGCACGTTGGTCAAAGTAACCGGCAGCCATTTTGGCTTCAGACGGGTTGTGCTTCAAGCGCAGATCGAGTACTTTTTTGATAATGGTATCCGATAAGTTTTGAGAAAACAACTGCAGCAAAGGCATGAAGTAGACCTGATCGGTGTTGCCGGCATACATCAGGATTTGATCTTCTCTAAATTTGATCGGAAGTGGGTCAGACTCATATGTTTTGAGTTTCATTTGGTTGGTGTACCAGTCGGTTCCCATTAAAGAGAGGTTGCATACGCGAACGTCTGTGCGCTTGCCCTCCACTTCTTGCAAATACCAAAGTGGGAAGGTATCGTTGTCGCCGTTGGTGAAGAGAATGCCGTTTTTACCGCAAGACTCAAGGTAGTTGTGGGCGAGGTCACGGGCGCTTGTTTTGCCGCTGCGGTCGTGGTCGTCCCAGTTTTGAGACCCCATGATGACCGGAACAATTAAACCAAGTGCGGTGGCAATACTTGCGCGCACTTTACTTTCTTTGAGGTATTTTTTGAGCAAATCAAAAATGGCATAGACACCGATGCCAATCCACATGGCAAAGAAGTAGAAGGAACCTGCGTAAGCGTAATCTCGCTCGCGCGGCTCGTAAGGCTTTTGATTGAGGTAAACGACGATAGCGAGCCCTGTAAACAAGAAGGCTAAGGTCAAGATGAAGGCATCTTTTGGCATTTTGCGGTAATGGAAAATGAGACCAAGTAGCGCTAGGATGAGCGGCAACATAAAGTAGGTGTTGCGCCCTGGGTTTTCTTGCGTGTAATATGGTGCGTGTTCTTGGCTACCCAAGCGCGCTTCATCTAGGAAAGAAATGCCAGAAAGCCAGTTGCCGTGCATGTTGTCGCCGTGGCCTTGCAAATCGTTTTGGCGACCGGCAAAATTCCACATGAAATAGCGCATGTACATAAAGTTGACTTGGTAGCGCAAGAAGTAGGTGAGGTTTTCGCCAAATGTAGGGAGGCGTTTGCCGTCGCGACCAATTTCTGTGCTCGTGCCGTCGTTTTCGTTGTAGCCAGACCATTTGGCATACAGTTGTCTGTGCAAAGCCGCACCTGAACCTTCACCATTGTACATACGTGGGAAAAACGTCGTTTGGGAATAAGTTGCTACGGCATCTTCGCGAATGCTTGCATTACTTTCGTAATACTTTTCTTCAATGCTATAGGCACCTTTATTGGCTTTCACCCAAGCCTCAGCCTCTTTTTCACTTGCAAATGCCTTCACTTCTACGTCGTTTTCGATGACAACAAAGCGGCGCAAGAAATAGGCCGAAAGGTCTTTCCATGCAGAACGATCTAAGATTTTAGGGCCTTCTTCGGTCATTTCTTCACCATTGCGGAAGGAATTCCAGTAAGGTCCGAAGAGGATAGGCGCAGAACCGTATTGTTCGCGTTTGAGATAGGAGTGTAGCGTCACTAAGTTTTCGGGGTCGTTTTCGTCGAGTGGTGTGTTGGCATTGGAGCGAATTACGATCACTGCAAAGGAACCGTAGCCAATGAGCAACATCACCAAGCCCATCATGGCGTTGTACAGAACGGTTTTGCCAGCACGGTGTGCGTAACGAACAACATAAAGGCAAGCACTGATCAGTAAGATGAAAAAGAAAATGGTGCCGCTGTAAAATGGCAAGCCGAGGCTGTTGACGAAGGAAACTTCAAAATTAGAAGCCATAGCGATACTGCCAGGAATAATGGCCTCTTGGATAAATCCGAGGGCAACTACAGAAATAATACCTGTTAAAACGAGGCCTTTGACAGTGACTTGCTCTTGTGTGCGGAAGTAAATCATGTAACCAATAGCCGGAACAACCAAGATCTCGAGTAAGTGGACACCAATAGCGAGGCCCAACATGAAGAAAATCAATAATAACCAACGATTCGGACGCAAATCGGAGAGTTTGGAGCCGTGTTGAATTTGCTCCATTTCTTCGTCCCATTTGAGAATGGCCCAAAAAATAACAGCTGTAAATAACGAGGCCATGGCATAAACCTCGCCTTCAACAGCTGAAAACCAGAATGAATCTGAAAAGGTATAAGCCAAAGAACCTACTGCAGCAGCGCTGAAAATGGCGATTTGGGTACCTCCTGAAAGGTCGTCACCTTGTTTTAAAACAATTTTTTTAATCAAAAGTGTCAGTGACCAAAACATAAATAAGATGGTCAAAGAGCTCGAAATAGCGGATAGCGCATTGATATAAACCGCTACATTCTCTGGCGCAGCAAAAAAGGAGAACAAGCGTCCGAGCACCATAAATAGTGGTGCGCCCGGTGGGTGACCAACTTCTAATTTATAAGCAGCGGTGATGTATTCACCACAATCCCAGAGACTTGCAGTAGATTCGATGGTCATGAGGTAAACAGCCGAGGCAATTGCAAAAACAAGCCAACCAAGGTATGCGTTCCATTTTGAGTAAGTCATGCGCACAATTTAATAGTAAATAATGTAGATGCGAATTTAAGAATAATCGGACTAAAAAATTTTTCTCGAGCTATTTGCCGAGAAGAAAAAACTTCTTAACTTTGCACTCGCATTGAAAGATGCACGTTAATGGCCCATGGTGTAACTGGCAACACGTCTGATTTTGGTTCAGAAGAGTCTAGGTTCGAGCCCTAGTGGGCCAACAAAAAAAGCCTCCGCTTGGGGGCTTTTTTATTTGCAGTAACTTTGAAAAAATACTGACCATGTCCGACACACGCACAGAACTTTCCGATTTAGGTGAATTTGGCCTCATCGATTTATTGACCAAAGACTTAACAACGCAACATCCCGAAACACTTCTCGGCGTAGGAGACGACGCTGCAGTGATCGACATAGGCAACGGACAATGTCAGGTGGTGAGCACCGATCTTTTGGTAGAAGGTGTTCATTTTGACTTATCATT
>RDZL01000178.1 GCA_004295165.1 Flavobacteriia bacterium | reverse complement strand
GTTGTGCGGTAGACCAAGCAACCTCTACTGTTGTTGTATATGCAGCGCCAAGCGCAGGCCAAGACGGCAGCATCACGGTTTGTTTGAATGAGCCGTTTGATTTGCTCACCGGAATTGGCGGCAACGTAGATTTAGGCGGTACTTGGTACAACCCGAGCAACCAAACATTGCCAGGAAGCTTAGATACTTCAGGTTCATTGGCGGGTCAGTACAATTACGATTACATTGTAACGAGTACAATTTGTCCGAACGATTCTGCAAATGTGATTGTCATCGTAGATGGTTCTTGCGACTACACTGCAGCAATCAATGAAATAGCTGCGCAATGGTCTTTGTATCCAAACCCAACTTCTGGTCAAATGACCGTTGTAAACAATACAGGATTACAAATGCAAGATTTGCGTATTTTAGATGTAAATGGCAAAATTGTACTCACCCAAAACAATTCTTCAACTATTGAAACCCAATTGAATGTAGCACACTTACATCCGGGGGTTTATACCGTTCGTATGTTGTTGGAGGGCCAATCTTACAATAAGCGATTTATCAAACAATAATTGAAATTCTTTTAAGTAATAATTCGGAAGGGAGGCTTAAGTCTCCCTTTTTTTGTTCGATAAAAAAACTTACATTTGAAATGTCTTAAACTATAAATTCTTAACTATGATGAGAAAACTTTACCTCAAACTGTTCTTTCTCGTATTTTCAGCTCTTGGCACCAGCGTTTTTGCGCAATACTGTACACCTACATTTTCTAGTGGGTGCTCTTTTGGTGACCAAATCCTGAATTTCAATACAACGGGAGGCGTAAGCAACATTACCAACAACGGTTCTGGTTGTAGTGCTGGTTACTACCAGTATTTCGCAGGCCAAGCGGTATCTCAATTGCAAGGCCAAGATGTCACACTTAATATGCAAGCTGGCCCAACATGGGGTCAGGGCTTTAAGGTCTGGATTGACTGGAACAACAACCTTTCTTTTGCAGATGCAGGAGAATTGGTTTATACATCACCAGGTTCTGGTATTGCAGTCAATAGCGCTGTAGTAACGGTACCTTTTTCTGCAACTGTAGGCACTGTTCGCATGCGCGTTGTTTGTAGTTATGCGGGAATTCCGCCTGCAATGGATGGCTGTCCGGTTAATCAATTTTATGGCGAATGCGAAGACTATGACTTCGTTGTATTGGCTTCAGCTGCTTGTTCTGGAACACCAACTGCAGGTACAGCAATAACATCATCAGCATCTATTTGCCCAAGTGTCAATTATACCCTTTCTCTCTCAGGTGCTACGCTTGCAGCAGGTCTTTCTTATCAATGGCAGTCTGCCCCAAGTGCAACAGGTCCTTGGACAAGCATTCCAGCAGGAACAACTCCTAGTTTCATCACCTCACAAACAGTAGATACCTGGTATCAGTGTATCGTCACTTGTTCTGGTCTTAGTGCTACTTCTTCAGTTGTAGGCATCACCACTAACTCTTTCTTGGCTTGTTATTGTACAAGCACAGCCACTTCTAACTTTGATGAAGAAATCCTCAATGTAACTTTAAATACACTCAATAATACATCCACTTGTGGTGTAGCCGCTCCAGGCCCTGGTTCAACGGCAAGTCTGTATTCAAACTACACTACTTTAACGCCAACAATTCTTTCTCCAGGAGTAGTTTACCCACTTTCAGTAGAAATTGGAACTTGTAATGGAAGCTATACCAACTGTACAAAAGTATGGATTGACTTCAACCAAAATGGTTTGTTTACCGACGCAGGAGAAAATGTTTACAGTTCTCCAGCATCTTCAGTAGGTGCGCATTTTGAGTTGGGCAACATTACCATTCCTGCAGGTGCAATCGCTGGTAATACAATGATGCGTGTTGTCAACGTAGAAACTTGGGACCCAGCTAACATTAACCCATGTGGCACTTACACTTGGGGCGAGACCGAAGACTATCTTGTCAACATCTCTGCTCCCCCAACATGTCCACAACCTACAAACTTCTCTTTGATCCAAGCCAACAACACTACTGCGCAAGTAGAGTGGGTAGCTGGTGGTTCAGAAACACAATGGCAAATTGAATATGGCCCGCAAGGCTTTACGCCAGGTACAGGAACATCCGTAATTGTGACCACCAACCCATACACCATTACAGGTCTAACAACCAATTCATTCTACCAAGCTTACATACAAGGTATTTGTACACCTGGTGACACCTCTTACTTTACACCACCAGTTGCATGGAATACTTACAACCAAGGGCAGTTTGTCGATTGGGACAACGCTTGCCCAACCAACGGTTTTGAAGACATCTCTGGATTTGCTACTAACGCAAGCTTAAATGATGACCAGGAGGTAGGCGTCACGATGCCATTTACATTCTTGTACCAAGGCGCACTTGTCAATACCATGACCATCGGTGACAATGGCGGCGTGATCCTCAATACGACCACAGGCCAGGTGAATTATGCGATGCCTGCTTCTGGAAGTGGTTTATTCCCATACATCCAAGACCTATGGGCTGGGGCAAATCCTGGTCAAGCAGTATATTATGGCCAAGTAGGCAATGCGCCAACTGCTAAGTTCATTGTTCAATGGACCAACGTACCTCATTATGGTTTCCCAGGATCAACAAACGGTGCTACTTTTCAAATCGTTATTGACCAAGCGACCAATGAAATCTATTATGTTTACGACGACGTAGAAATGGGTAACCCAGGTTGGGATAACGGTGCAGACGCAGAAATTGGTTTGCGTGGCCCTAACAACGTTAACGTTTCTATGAACAATACAGCCTATTTACAAGACAACAGCTGTGTTCACTTCTATTATACTAACTGTCCGAAACCTACAAGTTTTGCGACAAGCTATGTTGCTCCGGACGAAGCCATGATTACTTGGAACGCGGGTGCAGCGGCCGAAACCAACTGGACCATCATCTACGGACCAACAGGTTTTAACCCAGCATCGGGTGGTAGCACAACTACTTCAACCTCAAACAGTGTTATCCTAACTGGCCTTAACCAACTCACTACTTATGATGTTTACATCTATGCTGATTGTGCGGTAGGCTTACAAAGTTTAGGTTTAGAAGGCAGCTTTACCACTCCACCTTTCTGTTCAAACCCAACAAACTTGCTTGCAAGTACGGAGGTAGATAGCCTTATCTCCTCTTGGTCTTGGACAAGTTATTCTGCCCAATATCCGTCAACTAGTTTCAACCTTCAAATGGTATTGCCAGGCGCAGCGCTTTACACGGGTACAATCTACAACCTAGATAACAATACAACTGATACTACTTACGACAGTGAATTCATGGCTGGTCAGACTTTCGACATCTATGTTCAAGCTGTTTGTGGACAGGATACTTCTTTCTATGTAGGTCCGTTCAATGTAGTGTTCCCACTCACTAACGATACCATTTGTGGTGCGCAGATGATTCCTGTCAATGGCCAAATGTATATGTTCAACAACACGGGCGCTACATTTGATGTTGCCGAAATAGCAATGGTTCCACCAGCTACAGGTGCTCAAACAACAACAGGTTGGGCAAATCAAAACTTAGAAATGACTACTTGGTTTAAGTTTATGGCACCACCTTCTGGTGCAGTTCGCATCAATTGTACAGGTGTTTCTTACAATGGCCAAATGGCAGTTTATGGTTCGCCAAATTGTAGCAACGTTGCTGGCTTTCAAATGATGGCTGCTAATGACGACGACCTCGGTGGCGTCAACCAAGCACCTAACTTCACTGTTTGCGGTATGACGCCAGGCACAGAATACTACATGATGCACGACGCTTTTGATTTTACGGCAGGCAATCATGCTATTCAACTTTACGAAATTGTTCTGAATGCCGGAGTAGAAGGAGAGCAACTAGAAGTATGTTACGGCGATACAGTTAACCTTTTCTTAGGTATTGCAAACTACCAATTGGAAGGTACTTGGTCTGAAACAACACCAACACTTGGTTTGAACGACAACTTGTTCAACACCAACGGTTTGGCTTCAACACTATATGAATTCACATATACCGTTCAAGACGGTTGTGCATCCGACGATGCCAATGCTTATGTACAAATCTATTCTGCACCTAACCCAGGTGTTGGTGGAACCATCAATGTTTGTTTGAACGAACCTTTTAACTTGGTTTCTGGTATCAGCGGCTTGGTTGATTTAGATGGTGTTTGGTACAACAACGCTTCCATGCAGACTCTTGCAGGCTCAGTAGACACTTCAGGTACAACAGGCGGAAACGTTACGTACACCTATACAGCAAGCAATGGTGTTTGCCCAGATGAGTCAACTACGGTTACTGTTGTGGTCAATGGTGGTTGTGACTTCACAGCTGGCCTAGATGAGCTAGCAGCTGGCTTTGAATTGTATCCAAACCCTACAAGATCTAGTGTAGCAATTTCTTGGACAGCAAAAGGTGAAACAACCCTCACGCTCACAGATTTGAATGGCAAGGTATTGTTGAACGCCGTAAGTCAAGCCTCACAATACGCTATGGATTTATCGAATTTTGCACCAGGTGTATACATCGTTTCACTTCAAAATGGCGACCAACTCCTCACAGAGCGCATCATCAAACAATAATACACTTGTTTAAAGCATAACATATGAAAACAAAAATTCAATCTCTATTTACGGCGTTACTGCTCCTCGTTGGGGCAGTAAATAGCCAATGTCTCATGACGAGTCAGTATGGTTCGGTAACCGCTCCAACGACTGCAGGAGTAGTTAATATTTCTACTTGTTCTTTTTTTGGGGAATATTCTGTTATCAATAGTGTGCAAGCGGCAACTACCTATATCTGTTCAGTTGCAGGTACCGGGTATGTTACCATTACACAAGGTTCATCAACAGGACCCGTGATTGCTTTCGGACAAGGCCCCTTGACTTGGTCTTCTACGGTAGCGGGCACCTATTATGCGCATTGGGCAATAGATGCGGCTTGCGGTACCTCTTTTGCATGCCAGGTGTCTACAATTGATTATGTTGGTCCTGCATCAGCTTGTACAAACCCTGTTGCTGCAGGTGCAGCGCAATGTTCGCCAACCTTAGCTTGCTCTGGTCAGAACATCAACCTTACACTAAATGGCGCTACACTCGGATCAGGCATGAGCTACCAATGGCAAAGCTCTGCCACAACAGGTGGCCCTTGGACAGCAATTGCTGGCGCAACAAACGGTAGTTTATCTACCACGCAAACCACAGCTACTTATTATCGTTGTGAAGTGATTTGTAGTGCAGGTACACCAGCATATTCTACAGAGGTATTTGTAGACATGAACTCCTTTATGAACTGCTACTGTACTTCGGTTGCATCATCAGCAATTTATGACGAGGAAATCTATAATGTAACTGTCAATGGTGGATCTACTGATCCATTGTATGCTAATGCAAATGGTTGTGCTACTCCAGCACCAGGTCCGGGTTCGGTTCTTGGCGGTTATTCAAGCTTTACAACTCTTGCACCTATTACGACTGTAACCACTGGTCAGACAGTTGCTTTTTCTATCAACCAAGACGAATGTGACGGACCAACTTACTATGCAAATGGTATTGGTGTATGGATAGATTTTGACCACAATGGTTCTTTCAGCGATCCAGGGGAAATGGTTTATATGGACCAAACAACAGTTATGGGACCAAGAACAGTCAACGGATCCATCACAATTCCTCCAACTGCGACTACAGGTAATACCGTCATGCGCATCATTTGTGCTGAAGGCTATTCAGCTACATCTTGGACACCTTTGGTACCTTGTTTGGCTTATGGCTACGGAGAAACTGAAGACCACCTTATCAATATCATAGCAGCAAACCCTTGTACTGGTACGCCTGATGCAGGAGATGCTTTAGCTTCTGCAGCAACTGTATGCCCAACGGCGCCGGTTAACCTTTCTTTAGGCAATGCTACAAATGCTTCTGGAATCACTTTCCAATGGTTGAGCGCTACTTCAGCAACTGGCCCTTGGTCTGCAATTGCAGGTGCAAACAACTCTACATACAGCACAACAGTAACTGCCGATACATATTTTGCGTGTGTACTAACCTGTACAGCTTCTGCTTCTGCAGATACTTCTACAGCGGTTCAAGTATTGTCTACACCTTTCTATCAGTGTTATTGCAATACCGTAAATGCGGGAGGTAATGGTTCATTAATGGATAACGTTGCATTTACTTTCGGCGGAACTAGTTTCTGGAACAACAATACAGCTACTACGCAACCAACGGCAAGTCCTTACTATAGTGCCTTCACTTCTGGCCCTGCAGTTATTCAAGGAATGGAATATGGCATGGGGGTTACCGTTCAAGCACCATCTGTTTATACAGGTGCAATTGTTTCTGTTTGGATCGACTACGACCACAGTGGTTCTTACGAGCCTACAGAATGGACACAAGTAGGTGTAAACATTGCAGGAAACACTACGGGTACGGTTAATATCACTATCCCAATGACAGCGTTAACAGGAAACACCGGCATGCGGGTGCGTTCAAGAGGTGCTTTCAATACCAATGGAGCAGTTGACGCATGTACAAACATGGGTTCTGGAGAAACTGAAGACTACGTCATCAATATTTTACCCGCACCAGACTGTGCCAACCCAACAAATATCACTGCTACTTCTGGCGTAGACAGCATTATGACGACTTGGAGCTGGGTGCAAACCTTGTTGCCAGTAACTGGCTACAACTATCAATTGGTAGAAGCGGGCATGCCATTCTCAACAGGTACAACCTATACTATTGATGCAAATAGTAACGATACTTTAGTTGATCCTTCATTTATTGCGGGGCAGTCTTTTGAAGTATACCTACAGGCGGTTTGTGGACAAGACACTTCCTATTTCGTTGGACCGGTGCCGGTCATGTTACCAATGACAAACGACATGATGTGCGATGCTGCCGAAATTCCTGTTGATGGTCACGCCTATATTTTCAATAATACTGGTGCAACAATTGACCCTTCTGAAGTGGCAGTAGTACCACCAGCAACTGGCGCGCAAACTACTACAGGTTGGGCAAACCAAAACTTGAACCTCACCACGTGGTTCAACTTTGTAGCGCCACCTTCAGGCAATGTCCGAATCAACTCTACAGCCATGGCTTATAACAATCAAATTGCGGTTTATTCAGCAACAGACTGTTCTATTTTGGCTTCGATTATGATGGAAGCAGCCAACGACGATGATTTAGATGGCGTCAATGCAGCGCCAAACTTTACCATCTGTGGCTTAAATCCTGGAAATACTTATTATATCCTCAATGATGCCTTCAACAACACTGCAGGCAACTACGCCATCTCTATCTCTGAGATTGACTTAAATGCTGGTGTTGAAGGAGAAGTCATTGAAGTTTGCTATGGCGACACCGTCAACTTATTCAATGGTATTGCCAACTATCAAATTGGCGGAACCTGGACACAAACCATTCCAACGCTAGGACTACAAGGCTCACAGTTCATCACTACAGGCCTCGCAACTGTATTCTTTGAGTTTACCTATGCATTAGTAGATGGTTGTGCTTCTGATGACGTCAATGCCTACGTAGACGTCTATCCAGCTTCTAGCGCAGGTACAAATGGCACCTTTACAGTTTGTAAAAACGAGCCATTCAACCTTTTAGCTGGTTTAGGTGGTGTAGTTGATATGGGTGGTTATTGGCTAGACCCAAGCAATAACCTGCTTGGAAGCAATATCGATACCGCTTCTAATATCCCAGGCAACTTCAATTATGATTACATCGTGAGCAATGGCGTTTGCCCTGCAGACACCGCCACAGTGCTTGTTGTAGTCGATGCAGGTTGTGACTTCACTGCCGGCATGGAAACCCTCGCAGGCAGCTTTGCAGTGTATCCGAATCCTACTACAGACATGCTCAATATTGAAAACAGCTTAGGTTTGGTCATCGATCAAATCGAGTTACTCGACATGAGCGGTAGAGTAGTGTTCGTTGCCCAAAAAGGTGCTTTCAACAACGAACTCGCTCAAATCAGTGTACAAAACCTCACAACAGGGGTTTACACACTCAAAATGACGGCTGGTGCACAAACATTCACCAACCGCGTCATTAAGCAATAAGAAAAACTGAATTAGAATACAAAAGGCGTGCCGAAGGCGCGCCTTTTTTTGTTCAAAAAGAAACCAATTTGACTCGATTTCGTATCACGCAGCAATAAACAAAGTCATGTTCGAAACTGTCTTTATTTACAGAATTTACGGATGCAATTACACACTTTCTTTGTACTGAAGCAAATTGTTTTTTGTGGATTACAGCAATTTGTATACATTTGCATATACTGCAAGAAAAGTAATTTAACTATTTGAAACGCAGATTGATAATAAGATTGAACAAAATGGAGCATAACTCATTGAGGCTAAGCGCATTGCGCTACGGCCAATTTTTTGTTTAATCCGCAACAAAGATTTTTAAAAAGTAAATACCATGAGTACTGATTCAAATCGAATGGCACACAATTGTAACAACACAACGTCAAACAATACTTTTGTTTCACAATCTCATGAACAATTTATACCTAAACGTATGAAAAAAGCAAATCTATTTGTAAAATCACTAGGAGTATTGGCTTTGGTTTTAATAACTGCGAATAATTTATTTTCCCAATGTTCGATTACATTTCCTGCCAATGTGGGTTCTGTTCCAGCTCAGGGGTCAACGTTATATTTTACCGATTGTGATGGAAATGGAAGCGAGCAAATATCATGGACCTTGCCTACAGGAAGTTCTACAGGTTCTTGTGGAGCAATCTCTATTAGTCAAGGTGGTGGGCCATCAAATGGTTCATCAATAAACCCGGGAAATTATGTGGTGAATTATACTGCGCAAGCTGTAGACGTAAGTAATTTTTCCATCGTTAGCGTAAGTTACTCTTTCAATGTTGTGGTACAATCTGCGAATCCAACAGCTGGTGGACTAACAAATGCTCAAACGATTTGTACAGGAACTGATCCGGGAATCATTGCAAGTGCTGTCGATGGAACTCAAGGTTCTGGTAATGGATCAGTTTCATCCATTTCTTATGAATGGCAATTTAGTACAGACAATTCATCATGGACAACCATTGCAGGCGCAACATCCTCCACATATGATCCCTCCGTTTTAACGACAACTACGTACTACCGTCGAAGAACTGTTGTAAACTTTACAAATGCTTCATGTTCTGGCGGAATTACAAGTTCATACACGCCATCAATTGTAATCACGGTGATTCAAAATCCTAGCGCAGGATTAATTGGTGCATCACAAGTTTTGTGTAGTAGCTTGGATCCTGCTCTCTTCACCAATGTTACTTCGGGTAGTGGTACGGGCGCACCCTTATCCTACCAATGGTATTCATCTTCTCAATCAAACACAGGTTATTCGGCAATCAGTGGAGCGACCAATTCAACGTATGACGCTCCTACCTTGAATACAAATACTTTTTTTCAACGAAAATCAATACTAACCTTGTCAAGTGGTGAACTTTGTTATTCATCGCCATCAAATACTTTGATGGTTGGAGATACTACACAGCCGGTCATAACATGTACAAGTAATCAAGTTATAGCAGCAAGTAACAGTTCTTGTAATTACGATCATTCTGATAACTCATGGAATCCAATAGTGACGGATGATTGTTCGGTAACAACAACTTGTGTTTTAACAGGTGCAACAACAGCATCAAATTTAACAACCTTGAATGGACAAACGTTTAACCTGGGTGTGACGACTGTAACTTGGACCTCAATAGATGTTCAAGGAAATTCTTCCTCTTGTTCTTATACTGTGACTGTGCAGAAACCAGTGGTAGCGAATCAAACAGTATCAGTTTGTTCTGATATCGTTACTGGTTTAACATTAGGAACTAGTACTTCTGCTTCAGTAGTTTCGACGTACAATATTAATAGCATAACAACAACACTTGTTGCTTCTTCAGGTTCACCAGCAATTGGAACGTCATTGCCGATTAGTGAGATCGCAGATGATGCTTTTACAAATTCAGGTAATTCAACGACAAACGTTGTTTACACAATAACTCCTGTAGATGCGGTTGGTTGTGAAGGTGATGACTTCACTGTAACGGTTACCATTAAACCAATTCCAGTTGCTGACGCAAATACCAATGATGTAATTTGTGAAGGACAAACCTATTCACTATCTGGTTCTATCTCGGGTGGTGCAACATCCGGCACTTGGACTACATCCGGAACAGGAACGTTTAGCAGTTCTGCCATGCTAAATGCGGTATATACCCCATCCTCATCAGATATTACTAATCATGGAGTAACTTTAACCTTAACAACCAACGATCCACTATCTTGCGGTGCGGATTCTGATGATATGGTACTTACCATTAACCCAGAGGCTGTTGCAAACGCAGGTTCAGACGCTACAATCTGTGCGTCGACATCAACTT
>RDZL01000251.1 GCA_004295165.1 Flavobacteriia bacterium | reverse complement strand
ATTCAAGGTGGTGTCCTCACGGGTGAAGTCAAAGATGTTTTATTGTTAGATGTCATTCCACTTTCTTTAGGTATCGAAACCATGGGTGGTGTTTTCACCAAGCTTATCGACGCAAACACTACTATTCCAACCAAAAAATCTGAAGTATTCTCTACAGCTGCCGACAACCAGCCTTCAGTAGAAATCCACGTATTGCAAGGTGAGCGCGCCATGGCCAACGACAACAAAACGCTTGGTCGTTTCCAACTCACAGACATTCCGCCTGCACAACGCGGTGTGCCGCAAATCGAGGTTACTTTCGATATCGACGCAAACGGCATCATGAACATCTCCGCCAAAGACAAAGGAACTGGCAAGCTCCAATCAATCAAAATTGAAGCTTCTAGCGGTTTGTCTGACGAAGAAATCCAACGCATGAAAGCAGGGGCAGAAGCCAATGCTAACGCCGACAACAAGCGCCGCGAAGAAGCTGAGTTAGTCAATAAAGCAGACTCTCTTATCTTCCAAACAGAGCGCCAGTTGAAAGAATACGGAGACAAAATCCCTGCCGATAAAAAGCAACCAATCGAAGATGCATTGGCAGCGCTTAAAACGGAGTTTGAAGCCAAAAATATGGCCAATCTTCAGCCAGCTATGGACCGCCTCAACGAAGTATTTAGTGCAGCGTCGCAAGACATGTACAATGCTTCTAACGATCAAGGCGCCGCTTCAGGTCAAGATGCTGATGCCGGTTCTGGTTCAGCTCAAGACGAAGTGACAGACGTTGACTTCGAAGAAGTAAAAGATAAATAAACCTCTTTATTTATATAATTCATGAAAACACCCGTTTTGAACGGGTGTTTTTTTATTTTTGCACATGCTCTATTCTAAGTCTTTTTTGCACCGCAGCTCTGATCAATGGGTTGTGTTTGTCCATGGGGCAGGAGGGAGCTCCTCAATTTGGCACAAACAACTCAAAGATTTTTGTGAGCGCCACAATGTATTGGTACTCGATTTAAGAGGGCACGGCAAGAGCCAAAAGGTCAGTGCATACAATCAACAATATTCTTTCGAGCTCATCGCTTCTGATGTCATTGCACTTCTCGATCAAAAAGGGATCGCACAAGCGCATTTTGTAGGCGTTTCTTTAGGTTCTATTGTCATCAAATCTCTGCGTTCACAACGACCAGATCTAGTCAAAAGCATGATCTTCGCCGGCGCCGTTACCAAGCTCAACGTGCGTTCGCGCCTGATTTTACGATTGGGCCGCATGCTATACAGTTTTTTACCTCAAATGTCTTTGTATCAACTAATGGCGCGCATCATGATGCCGCGTGCCAATCACAAAGCATCTCGTCACTTATTTATCAATGAGGCTAAAAAGGTGATGGACAAAGAATTTCAGCGTTGGTTCAAGCTCACGGCACGCCTCACCGCCTATCTCACGCGCATCAATGCCGCTCCAGAAACCATCCCAACTTTATATGTGATGGGTGAGCAAGACCACATGTTTTTAAATCCTGTTCGGGTTTTGGTGAACCAAGATAAAGCATCGGAACTGCGTGTTGTTCCGCAATGCGGACACGTTGTCAATTACGAACAAGCCGAGACCTTCAATCACTTAGCGCTCCAATTTATCTCGCGTCACTGCGTTTGATGGCATTTAATTAACATTAGTAGCTTAGATTGTTAAAAAACAATCCTGCTTAAATGCAGCTATCGACCGAATTTAACTTAAATTTGTGCTCAATTTGCAGCGAAGGTTTCGCTCAAAGAAACTAGTAAATTGAAGCCCTTATGCCTAAAGATCTTTCGATCAAATCCGTTCTCATTATTGGTAGTGGTCCTATTGTAATTGGTCAAGCCTGTGAATTCGACTACTCTGGTTCTCAAGCAGCACGCTCGCTGCGCGAAGAAGGAATTGAAGTTACACTCATCAACTCCAATCCAGCCACCATCATGACCGACAAAGTGGTGGCAGACAACGTCTACCTTCAGCCACTTGAGCCCGAGAGCATTATCAAGATCCTCCAAAACCATCAAATTGACGC
>RDZL01000250.1 GCA_004295165.1 Flavobacteriia bacterium | reverse complement strand
CCAAGCGTATTCTGATTTGGTGCCTTTCTTGACTTGGTACAATGGTGGTGTTGCGATGTAGACATAGCCTTTTTCGATGAGTTCTTTCATGTAACGGAAAAGGAAAGTCAAGATGAGCGTCTCGATATGTGATCCATCGACGTCGGCATCACACATGATGATGATTTTGTGATAGCGTAATTTTTCGAGGTTCAGTGCTTTGGAGTCTTCTTCGGTACCGATGCGTACACCTAAGGCGGTGTAGATATTCTTGATTTCTTCGTTTTCGAAGATTTTGTGTTGCATGGCTTTCTCGACGTTCAAGATCTTACCTCTTAAGGGCATGATGGCTTGAAAATGGCGGTCACGGCCTTGTTTGGCTGTACCACCCGCGGAGTCTCCCTCGACAAAGTAAACCTCACAGGCGGCTGGATCTTTTTCAGAACAGTCGGCTAATTTGCCTGGCAAGCCAGAACCGGAAAGGACGTTTTTGCGCTGTACCATTTCGCGGGCCTTGCGTGCTGCATGACGGGCGCGAGCCGCTAAGATTACTTTTTCGACGATGAGTTTGGCTTCGGTCGGATGCTCTTCTAGATAAGCAGAAAGCATTTCGGATACTGCTTGGCTCACAGGTGCAGTGACTTCGCGGTTACCGAGCTTGGTTTTGGTTTGGCCTTCAAACTGCGGCTCTTGTACTTTAACAGAAACAACTGCTGTAAGCCCCTCGCGGAAGTCGTCGCCATCGATCTCGATTTTCTCTTTGGCAAGAATACCTGAATCGGTAGCGTATTTTTTGAGGGTGTTGGTAAGACCGCGTCGGAAACCAGATAAGTGGGTACCCCCTTCGTGGGTGTTGATGTTATTGACGTAAGCCTGGATGTTTTCGGTGTAGGAAGTGTTGTAAGTAAGTGCAACTTCTACAGGAATGCCCTCGCGTTCACCTTCAAAATAAATGACATCAGTGATGAGCGCCTCGCGATTGCGATCGAGGTAAGAAGCGAATTCTTTCAGACCACCTTCTGAATGGTAAGTTGTGCAAGGATGTGCGCCTTCGTCGTCTGTTTGGCGTTTGTCAGTTAAGGTAATGGTGATGCCTTTGTTCAAAAAGGCGAGCTCGCGCATGCGGGCTGCAAGGGTATCAAAGTTATATTCTGTAGACTCAAAAATAGTGGCGTCTGGCGTAAAGGTAACTTCTGTTCCGGTTTGGTCAGATTCGCCAACAACTTTGACGTCGTACATTGGCTTACCAATATTGTATTCTTGCTGAAACACTTTGCCTTCGCGGCGAACAGTAGCCATGAGGTGTGTGGAGAGTGCATTGACACAAGATACACCTACGCCATGCAAACCACCAGAAACTTTATAAGTGTCTTTGTCGAATTTACCACCGGCATGCAAAACCGTCATAACGACCTCAAGTGCCGATTTCTTTTCTTTGGTGTGCATGGCGGTTGGGATACCGCGCCCGTTATCTACAACGGTGATGGAGTTGTTTTCGTTGATGAAAACATTGATGTGGTTACAGTAGCCGGCAAGCGCCTCATCTATGGAGTTGTCTACGACTTCGTAAACAAGGTGGTGAAGTCCTTTGACGCCGACATCACCGATGTACATTGCAGGACGTTTTCTTACTGCTTCTAAACCTTCTAATACCTGGATATTATCTGCCGAATAATTGTCTCTCTTTGCGTCTTCAGCCATGTTGTTATAGTTTGTGGATATGTTTAATTTCGTGTAAACAAAAATAAAAAAAAGCACCTCGCAAAAGGTGCTTTCAAAGGGCGCTAAGGCCTTAACTTATCAACAAAATTTCAACGATTTGAACTATTGCTCAATCCATGCAATAATACTCGGATCATTTGGCAAAACACGCGGCGAAATCACTTTCGACAAATGTCCGTTTTCATCGATGAGGTACTTTTGAAAATTCCATTCAACTTTGCTGTCTTCTTTGCCATTTTTCGCTTTTTGCGTCAAGAATTGATAGACCGGATGCATTTCTTTTCCTTTCACAGAAATTTTAGACATCATCGGAAAAGTCACGCCGTAATTCAATTG
>RDZL01000249.1 GCA_004295165.1 Flavobacteriia bacterium | reverse complement strand
CATGTGAGAGGGCTAGAATTGAACAAGCAACTAAAATGCTACGAATTGGCGTGGTTTGTAATTTCATAGTTTTTAACGGTATTTATAAATACTTTGACCATTTCTGGATCAATATCGGGATAGACTCCGTGACCCAAATTTACAATATGTCTTTGACTTTTAAAGGAATTGAGCATTTTTTTGGTTTCTTGCTCGATCAATTGTGCGCTACCATAGAGTACACAAGGATCTAGATTCCCTTGTAAAGTCTTTTGCTCCTGAACCAAACTTCGTGCCACAGGCACTGACATGTTCCAGTCGAGGCCGATGGTGGTGCAGGGCAATTGTGCAATTTCAGGTAAAGAGGCAATTGCACCTTTAGAGAAGACGGTGAGCGGCACCTCTTGAAGTGCTGTACAAATTTGCTCAATGTAGCGCAAACCGAATTCGCGGTATTGGTCTTCGCCGAGGATCCCTGCCCAGGAATCGAAAAGCTGCAGTGCATCGGCTCCGGCGGCAATTTGCCCCTTGAGGTAGGAGATGGTAACGTCGGTGATGCGTTGCAAAAGTTGATGTGCGAGCAACGGTTGGGTATAGAGTAATTTTCTGGATTCACTGAAAGTTTTGGAACCACGGCCTTCTACCATATAGCAGAGGATGGTCCAGGGAGCGCCGGCAAAACCGATAAGTGGTACGCGACCACCAAGGCCAGCTTTGGTTTGCTTTAAAGCTTCAAAAACATACCACAGGCGGTCTTGGACATCGACAACAGCGTCGAGCTGATCGAGCTGCGCTTGCGTGCGGATGGTGTTTTCAAACCAAGGTCCCTTCTGTTCAATCATTTGATACGGCAAGCCCATCGCCTCTGGAATCACTAGAATATCCGAAAAGATGATTGCGGCATCTACGCCGAGTAAATCTACGGGTTGGATAGTGACTTCGGTGGCGAATTCGGGTGTCTCGACGAGTTCTTTAAAGCCCGATAATTTGGCTCTGACGGCGCGGTATTCCGGGAGGATTCGGCCTGCCTGACGCATGAGCCATACTGGATAGCGCTCGATGGCCTCGCCACGGTGCGCACGTAGAAATAAATCGTTTTGAATCATCTGTGCAAAGGTACGCAATTACCATTGAATTTCGCGCGCGCCAACCATGCGTAAAAACGCATTTGTTTTACTGAAGTGCTTGCAGCCAAAAAAACCGCGGTATGCAGCCAATGGAGAAGGATGTACTGCTTTTAAAATCAAGTGCTTACCAGCGTCGATATAGTCCGCTTTGGACTGGGCTTTGGCGCCCCATAAGATAAAAACCACTTGCTGTTTTTCAGTGGCAATATGTTGAATTACCGCGTCGGTAAACTGTTCCCAACCCCAATTTTTATGGCTATCTGGTTTCCCTTCTTCGACCGTAAGTACAGCGTTGAGCAGCAAAACGCCTTGTTTTGCCCATTGTTCGAGATTGCCATTGGGTAAATCGGGTAATTGTAGGTCGGATTTCCTTTCTTTAAATATATTTTGCAAGCTCTTTGGCAGCGGTTTGACAGCTGCTGAAACAGAAAAGCACAAACCATTGGCGTGACCTTTGGTTGGATACGGATCTTGACCGAGGATAACCACTTTTAATTGCGACACACTACAAAATTGAAAAGCACTAAAAAGTTGGGCTCTCGGAGGAAAAATTTGATCTTGATTTGACTCATAGGCCTTTTCTACCTTGGTCAGCAATGCATCAAAATAGGGCTTTTGAAGTTCATTTTGAAGCAGTTGCTGCCAATCTGATGGAAGCGTATCGTTGCGCATTTATTCAAGGTCAATGAGGGCCACCCAAAGTGAAATTTTGCCGTTGTCCATGCGTGGCCATATAGGTCTCACGCGCCCGTCATAGGCCGCGATGCCTAAATAATCGCCGAAGAAAACCATTGGGCTCGGCGTGAAGGGCTGCGCGGAAATGCGCTGTTCTTTAAAAGTTTGACCGCCGTCAGTGCTGGTGGCCCAAATGACGTCTGTACGGTTGTCTTCGAAACGCCTGCGGTCGTAATAGACAAAATGGAGGTCGCCGCGCACTGGGTCTATG
>RDZL01000248.1 GCA_004295165.1 Flavobacteriia bacterium | reverse complement strand
AGGTTTTAGATGTCGATTTATTTTTGCGAAATATAGCCATGGAAATTTTGACGGGGCAATGGGATGGCTATGCCTACAACAAGAATAATTATTACTTATATCAGCGCGAAAGCGACGGCAAAATGGTGTACTTGTCTTACGATTTGGACAATACTTTTGGTATCGACTGGTTCAATATCAATTGGGCGCTGCGCAATGTCTATTCGTGGTCACCGGGTAATCAAAGCAGACCGCTTTACTCCAAATTATTGGCTGTTCCCTATTTTAGAGACCGCTTCACTTTTCACCTCAATGACATCCTTTCCAATATTTGGAATGTGAGTAACCTCCAAACACAGCTCGAGGCCCAACAAGCACTGATCATACCAGCTGCATTGGATGACGACTATAAGGGTTTAGACTATGGATTTTCCGATCAAGATTTTATCAATGCACTGCAATTAACCTGGGGCGCACATGTCAAATCGGGCCTTGTGCCGTATTTGCAAAACCGTAAAACAAGCGCACTTTCGCAATTGAGTGCTTTTCAGGCCTTGCCAAATCCTTGTACAATTGGTTTAGATGAAAATCCAGCAACGAATGTTAAATTACTTTTCGTGACCGACATTTTGGGTAGAGAAATTGACCCAAACACCAAAAATTGCATTAAAATTTTGAACTTTGAAAATGGAACCCAACAACGTGTTTATGAAATGGATTAACCTCGCCCTTTGTCTTCTTTTAACTTCCTTAGCTTACACGCAAGTATTCAAACATGTAGAACCAGCGAACTGGTGGGTAGGAATGGAGCACCATCAAGTGCAAGTATTGCTGCACGGGCAAGAAATCGCAAAGTATAAAGTGGAGGTGTCAGGCCTTCAAATTTTGGATGAAATCCGCACCGAGAACCCGAACTATATTTTCGTTACGCTAGAGACCAAAGATAAAGTAGCAGGCACGTATCCAATCAGGCTCATGGATAAAAAGAAAGTCGTCGCTAGCCATGATTTCAAGCTAGAAGAACGCATTGAAAATAGCAAGTATCGCCAGAGTTTCAATAGTTCAGATGTGATGTATTTGTTAATGCCAGACCGTTTTGCCAATGCCAACGAGGGCTTAGACAAGCATCCTGATACCAAAGAAGCCACTGATCGTTCGAATCCAGGTGGTAGACACGGTGGCGACATCATGGGTATTATACAACGTCTAAGTTACATCAAAGAATTGGGCGCCACTACCATCTGGACTACGCCTATGCTCGAGGATAACGAACCAACTTATTCATATCACGGCTATGCGCAATCCGATTTGTATAAAATTGACCCGCGTTATGGCAATAATACTTGGTACAAGGAAATGGTCTTGGAAGCACATCGTCAGGGTTTGAAGGTCATCAAAGACGAAGTAACCAACCATTGGTCGAGCAAGCACTGGATGATTCAAGATCTGCCAACAGCAAGCTGGATCCATCAGTTTGATCAATTTACGCGCTCCAATTACCGCTTGTCTACGCAATTTGACCCACATGCTGCTCAAAGTGATCATTCGGGTTCTGCAGATGGTTGGTTTGACACCACCATGCCTGACATGAACCAACAAAATCCATTGTTGCTCACTTACCTTATTCAAAATACCATTTGGTGGCTCGAATACGCCCAATTGGATGGCTTGCGTGTCGATACCTATCCTTACAACGATAAAGACGCCATTGCACGCTGGACAAAAGCGATTTTGGACGAATATCCTAATTTGAATATTGTCGGTGAAGTTTGGATGCACGATCAAGCGCAGATGTCATATTGGCAAAAAGACAGCCCTATCGGTGCACTTCAAAATTACAACAGTTATTTGCCTTCGGTGATGGATTTTACTTTGCACGATGCCATGATGCAAGCTTGGAAAGAGCAAGACCAAGGTTGGGACAGAGGCATGATTCGTTTTTATGAGAATTTTACGCAAGATTATTTATACGCCAATCCACAAAATTTATTGGTTTTTCTTGAAAACCACGACACCCAGCGCTTTAATGAACTCTACCCCGAAATTGCCGACTACAAGTTAGCCCTCACCTTGCTAGCCA
>RDZL01000177.1 GCA_004295165.1 Flavobacteriia bacterium | reverse complement strand
CGATGCGCACGCCCAGCGCAGGCTGGCCGCGCAGCTCGCCGCTGCGTGTGGTGACGACGATCGGCCCGCCGCGGGGCGAGTACTTGACGGCGTTGGAGACCAGATTGGCCACAATTTGTTTGATCCGCGTGGCATCGCCATAAAACCAACCGCGCCAAAACCAATCGAGGTCAACAGCTGAAGCATCTTCCATGGTGCGGAAGAAGTCGGCAGGCGTAGGGTGCTTGAAGGCCCAACGCTCGCAGTAAGTTTTGAAAGCGTAATCGAAAAGCTCGCGCCCCATGACCGTTTCGCGCAAAATATTGAGCGCTGTTGCGGGCTTACCGTAGGCGTTGTTGCCGAATTGCTTGATGGATTCTGAGTTGGTCATGATGGGGGAGATGCCACTGACGTCACCGCGCATGTAGTCTGCGATCATGTAGGCAGGTCCGCGGCGGCTTGGGTAGTCGCGTTCCCATTCTTGTTCTGTGAGGTATTGCACAAAAGTATTGAGTCCTTCATCCATCCAGGTCCATTGGCGCTCGTCAGAGTTGATGATCATCGGGAAGAAATTGTGCCCAACCTCATGGATGATCACGCCCCACATACCGTATTTTTCACCTTCTGTATAAGTACCATCGGCTTCAGGTCTTCCGCCGTTAAAGCAAATCATGGGGTATTCCATGCCAATCCATTTGGAGTGTACAGAAATAGCCACCGGGTAAGGATAATTAACGGTGTATTTAGAATAGGTTTTGATGGTGTGTGCCACTAACTTGGTAGAGTAACGTTCCCAAAGCGGATTGCCTTCTTTTGGATAATAACTCATGCATAAAATGTCTTTGTTTCCGACGGTTTGCTTTTGTGCATCCCAAATGAATTTGCGGGAGCTTGCAAATGCAAAATCGCGGACATTAGTGGCTTTGTATACCCATGTTTTGGTTTTTTCAGCTTTGTTTTTTTCGGCCGCCTCAGCTTCTGCTTGCGTCACAATGATCACAGGGCTGTCCGATTTTTTAGCCAACTCATAGCGCTTGCGCTGCTCTGCAGTAAGGATACTCGCGTAGTTTTGGCATTCGCCCGTGGCTGCAACGACATGATCTGCAGGAACCGTAATACTCACTTCGTAATCCCCGAAAGGCAGCGTGAACTCGCCGCGCCCAAGGAATTGTTTGTTTTGCCAACCTGTAACGTCATTGTAGACGCACATGCGCGGAAAAAACTGCGCAATGGTGTAGAGGTAGTTTTGATCAGTTTCGAAATATTCGTAACCTGAGCGGCCACCCACTTGCATGCGGTCATTGATGTTGTACCACCATTTGATTTGAAAAGAAATATTTTGGCCTGGTAAAAGCGGTTTGGCTAAGTCAATGCGCATCATGGTCTTGTTGATGAAGTATTTCATCGGCTGGCCGCTCATGTTGGTGATGCGTTCAATTTTAAAGCCCCCATCGTAATAGAAATCGCGTTTGCGCAAGTCAGAGACACTCTTGAAGTTTTCCATTTTTTCTACTTCAATGATTTTGCTATCTGAATCGAGGTTGTAAATATTTTGATCGAGTTGCAACCAAAGGTAGGCGAGGGGGTCTGGTGAATTGTTGGTGTAGGTGATGGTCTCGACACCATCCAAGCGCTGTTTGGCGTCGTCCAGAACGAGGGTCATTTTGTAGTCTGCTTTTTGCTGATAATAGGCATGGCCAGGTGCACCTGAGGCCGCACGGTAGTTGTTGGGCGTCGGCAACATTTGGTCGAGCTGCGCAAATTTGGTTTGTGCCAAAAGCGTACTGCTGGAAAGGGTCAAAATAGCGATTAGTAATTTTTTCATGGCTTGAGAAAGAGGGTTTGTGTTTCTTTTCCTGGAATAAAATTCAAGGTTTCTTTTTGATTTCTGTATATGAGAGTTAATTTATTTTGTTGACCCGAAAAGGTTTCAAATAAGGCGCCAAAATGTACTTCTAAAAAGGTTGAGTAAGCTAAGCCAAGATGGGTTGGGAGGTAAATAAGTTTCGCGGGAGCAGAGATGTAGCATTCAATAGTACCATTGAGCGCTGGTGAGATACCTTCCAGTGTAAATTGTGTGTAGCACACGACGTCATAGGCATTTGAATCGAGCGCACAACCGTAGCGGATATGAAAATGTTGGTTGATGTAAGATTCTAATTGCGTACGAAGGGTAGAGCGCTCATCGCTTTTTTCCAATTTGCCTATTAATGACCCTTTTGGCTCAAGTGCTTTTTCGAGGTCATGAGTGGTAAAGATGAGTGTTCCTTCAAATTTTTGATTCATTTCGTTGTACGCCAGCTCAGCGTAAGCGAAATAAAATTCATGAGCCCAGCTCTGAGAAAAACTTGAGCCGATCACGAGGAGTAGAAAAAGGACCTTGCGCATGGGTACGAAAATACAAAAAGCAAACGAAATGCTTATCTTTAAGGCATGAAACAAATTCTATTCTTTGCGAGCCTTTTCTTTTTGTTAAGTTGTTCAACTATTGACCCGGATGCCTGTACCTGCGGAACAGAATTAGCCAAACCAATTGCCGAACAAGATCGTGAAATCATGGATGCATGTGCTCAAAAAGGGGAGGCCATGAAAGATAAAGACAAAGTGCGTTGGTTTGAAGACGTCATGAACTGCGTGGAGTAAAAAAAGAAAGTCCCGCCGTAGCGAGACTTTCAAACAAACAACAAACAATTCTTGCGTGCCCCATGTGGCATTGTTGCAAGAATACCTTTTTGTCCGTTGCCCGGATAAATCATGTATTGCTTGACCTTAACGGAAGCTTCCAACCAATGGTTACATTGGCAGGTGTAAAATCCGTAATTTTCCTTGTTTTCGGAAATATTGTCATTTTTCTAATCTAAAATCGGTCGTTTCGTCAGTAGATTAAGGGCTGGTGTAGCATTTGTGCGTTGCTTTCCAACTAAAAATAGCATCATGGATTTTGAAAAGTTCACGCACCGTGCCCAAGAAATGCTTCAAAAGAGCCAAGCCTTGGCGATCAACCATCAGCACCAAGCAATAGAGCCAGGTCACTTGCTTATGGCGCTTCTCGAAAACGAGAATGATGTCATTGGTTATTTACTCAAAAAAAATAAGCTGCAGCCGACAGAAATCAGTAAAGGAGCGCGTGCAATTGTGGCTTCATATCCTAAAGTAATCGGTACGGCCCAAGCCTATGCCAGTCCAGATTTTCAGGCCCTATTGCAAAGAGCAGTGCATATTCAAACGGAATGGAAAGATCATTTTGTGGCGATAGAAGTGCTTTTCTTGGCCTTGATCGATGGTAAAGATCCTTCGGCGCGTTACCTAAAAGACCTACAATTACAAAGTCATATTGTCAAAACACAAATTATGGAACTCAGAAACGGAGAAAAAGTGCAAGATGCACAACAAGACGCCAATTACCAATCACTGGAGAAATACGCTAAAAACCTCAATGCACTCGCCAAAGAAGGCAAGCTCGACCCTGTTATTGGTCGAGACGAAGAAATCAGAAGAGTGCTGCAAATATTAACGCGCCGCACCAAAAACAACCCAATCCTCATTGGTGAACCAGGGGTAGGTAAAACGGCCATAGCAGAAGGCCTAGCGCACCGCATCATTGCGGGTGATGTGCCCGAAAACCTCAAGTCAAAAACCGTTTATTCTTTGGATATGGGTTCTTTGATTGCCGGGGCCAAATACAAAGGAGAATTTGAAGAAAGGCTCAAGGCGGTTGTCAAGGAGGTAATTGCTGCAGCGGGTGAAATCATTTTGTTTATCGATGAAATCCACACGTTGGTTGGTGCAGGCGGTGGAGAGGGAGCCATGGATGCCGCTAATATTTTAAAGCCAGCATTGGCAAGGGGCGAGCTGCGTGCAGTAGGTGCTACCACCCTCAATGAATACCAAAAGTATTTTGAAAAAGACAAAGCGCTTGTGCGTCGTTTTCAGACGGTATTGATCGATGAACCCAGCACCGAAGACGCCATTTCTATTCTGCGCGGCATCAAAGAAAAATATGAAAACCACCACAAGGTGCTCATCAAAGATGCTGCGATTATTTCTGCTGTGGAGCTCTCTCAGCGCTACATAACTGACCGTCATTTGCCGGATAAAGCAATTGACTTAATAGACGAAGCAGCTGCTAAATTGCGTATGGAAATCAATTCCAAGCCCGAAGAACTCGACGAAGTGGAGCGCAAAATCATGCAATTAGAAATCGAGAAAGCCGCTATAATACGCGAAAACGACCCCAAGCGTCAAGAGCAAGTAGCACAAGAACTCGCTAAATTCCAGGAACAACGCTTGAATCTGCAAAGCCGTTGGCAAGCAGAAAAAGACTTGATCGAAGGAATTCAGCGCGCCAAAGAAGCCATTGAAACACTGAAGTTCGAAGCCGATGCGGCTGAACGCATGGGCGATTACGGAAAAGTAGCCGAATTGCGTTATGGCAAAATCAAAGAAGCTGAAGAGTCACTCGATCAATTGAAAAATCAACAGCAAGCACTTGAATCACAAGTAAAACTCATCAAAGAGGTGGTAGATGTCGGTGAAATTGCTGAGGTAGTTTCTAAATGGACCGGCATACCCGTCGGAAAAATGCTCGAAAGCGAACTCGGTAAACTACTGCGCCTAGAAGAAGAATTGCACAAACGCGTGGTGGGGCAAGAAGAAGCCATTACCGCACTTTCCGATGCCATTCGCCGCAGTAGGGCAGGTTTACAAGATGCCAAGCGTCCAATTGGCTCTTTTATTTTCTTGGGTACCACCGGAGTGGGTAAAACAGAATTGGCCAAAGCTTTAGCTGCCTATCTTTTTAACGACGAACAAGCCATGACGCGCATCGACATGAGCGAGTACCAAGAAAAGCACGCGGTGAGCAGGCTTGTGGGGGCACCTCCGGGATATGTTGGTTACGAGGAAGGAGGGCAGCTCACAGAAGCCGTTCGCAGAAAACCATATTCTATTATTTTGTTAGATGAAATTGAAAAGGCACATCCGGATGTCTTTAATATTTTGCTGCAAGTACTCGATGACGGCAGACTCACCGATAACAAAGGTCGTTTGGTGAACTTTAAAAATACACTCATTATCATGACCTCGAATTTAGGTTCGCAGCTCATTCACGAGCGCTTTGAAAAAGTCAAAGAGGCAGCGTATCCTGAGGTTGCCGAAACTACGCGCACCGAAGTACTCGACTTGCTGCGCCACACCATTCGCCCTGAGTTTTTGAACCGCATAGACGAAAGCATCCTCTTTTTGCCTTTGACCAAAAAAGAAGTGTCGCAAATTGTCGCGCTGCAGCTAGAAGAACTCAAAATAAAGTTGCGCGAATCGGATCTCCATTTGGTGGTCACGCCAGAAGCTTTTGAGCATATACTCACACTAGGTTACGACCCGTTTTTTGGTGCGCGACCCGTGAAGCGCGTCATTCAAAAACAGGTACTCAATGAACTTTCCAAAGCCATTCTTTCTCAGAAAGTGGATAAAACACAGAATGTCGTGATGGATATGTTTGACGGCAAAATTGTATTCAGAAAGCCAGTGCACGCCCATGAAGAGCTTGTTTTGGAGTAAGAATAGCGAGCAGAAGAGAGTTAGATACGGAACTTCTTGAAGAAGGCGTCCCAATTCCAAACAAAGTTGACCATGACTTCGTCCATGCGCTTCAGAAACAAAGGATTGGGCGCCTGCATGCGCTTGAAGTATTCGTCTTGAAACTCGTAAAGGCCGTATTTGTGGAAAATTGCTTTTGACATGCCGTAAATCCAATTTTTAGACGGATGATTGACGCGCATGATGAAACTTTGGTAATCGCGGATCATGTTCTGAAAATCACCAACGCTCATCTCGTAGATGCGCGCAAGTTTTTCAAAAATGAGTTGTTCTACACGGGCTGCTTGGTCGGATTCAAATGTACTTTCTAAAAACGACAAATTACCGACAATAACGATGAGTCCGAATTGGCCGGAGTCGGCGCTTGAGATGTTTGGACTCTTCACAAAAACGCTGTCTTCGTTGATCATCGCGGCAACTTCGGCAAAGCCGTTGTCTACGCTATCAAAAATACCATTGATAAACACGTTGGCAACCTGGTTGTCGGATAATTTTTTCTTAGTGAAGGAGCTAAACATGTCGATTTGGAATTTGCTTCATTACAAATTTAACATTCGGTTCATCTGCTGCAACTCAAATGAAAAGTGCTTTATCAACGGAGTTTTCAACAAAATATCAGGTAAAATAGCTGTATTTTTGCCACAAAAAATTTTATGAAAGCAATTATCTCTACCAGCAAAGGCGAAATGCACGCAGAACTTTTTGCAGAAGCAGCACCAAATACTGTAGCCAATTTTGTCAAATTAGCCCAAGACGGATTTTACAATGGCCTTAAGTGGCACCGTGTCATTCCTGATTTTGTGATCCAAGGTGGTTGCCCTAATACACGCGATGGAGCAAGCGGCATGGCGGGTACAGGTGGCCCGGGTTATCAAATCGATTGTGAAACCAAAGGAGACATGCAATACCACGATCGCGGGGTTTTGTCAATGGCGCATGCAGGTCGCAATACAGGTGGCTCACAATTTTTCGTTTGCCACTCGCGCAACAATACTTCCCACCTAGATGGTCAGCACACCGTTTTCGGTAAAGTTCATGAAGGATTGGATGTATTAGATTCCATTCGCGAGGGCGATAGCATTGAAAGCATTGCGATCATAGAGGCATAAATTTTCATACTTTGAGCAAAAAAAAAGCGAAGGGAGCCCTTCGCTTTTTTTTTTGCTTCAGTGAGCACTCATGCTTCTTTTGCAAAAGCAATGATGAGGTCTGCGAGTTCTTCTCCGATGCGGTCTTGGGCTTCTAAGGTCGCGGCGCCAATATGCGGTGTGCAAGCAATGTTTGGGTGCTTGAGGAGTTCTTGGAGCGGATTGGGTTCATTTTCGTAAACATCAAGCGCTGCAGCGGCAACGGTTCCGTTGTTGAGGGCTTCGAGTAAGGCTTGTTCGTCAATGACACCACCGCGTGCTGCATTGACCAAACGCACGCCTTTTTTCATGCCAGCAAATTCTTTGGCGCCCAATACAGCACCGCCATCAGCTTGTTTAGGAACGTGAAGGGAAATGTAATCGAGTTGATTGAGTACCTCTGAGAGGTCGGCCACCACTTTAACGGGGACTTCGATGGTTTGTCCGCCTATTTTCAAGGTAATTGGTTGAATGCGCGCGTTGCGTTCGATAGCAATCACTTTCATGCCCGCACCCAAAGCGTAGGTGGCTAAGCTTTGGCCAATGCGTCCAAAACCAATAATGCCGATTGTTTTTCCTCGGAGTTCTACGCCTTTGGCATAGTTCTTTTTGAGGGTAGAGAAATCACCGGTCGACATATTTTTGAATGAATCATGCAAAAATCGGGAGATGGAGAAAAGCTGACCCATGACGAGTTCCGCAACGGATTGAGATGAAGAGGCGGGCGTGTTGATCACGGTAAGACCTTTTTCACGAGCATAGGCAACGTCGATGTTGTCCATGCCTACACCACCGCGTCCGATCAGGCGCAAGCCAGGGCAAGCGTCAATGATTTCTTTGCGCACGGTAGTTGCACTGCGCACCAAAACGGCATCAAATCCTTGTTCATTAATGGCGCTTGCAAGTTCCTCTTGCGCTACTTTTGCCGTACTGACCTCGTGGCCGGCGGCTTCTAAAAGGGATTTTCCGAGTTCGGAAATGCCGTCGTTCGCTAAAATTTTCATCTTATCCTTTGCTATTAAATTCTTTCATGACATCTACGAGCACCTGTACGCTTTCGAGCGGGAGGGCATTGTACATTGATGCGCGGTAGCCGCCAACAGAACGGTGTCCGGGCAAGCCAACAATTCCTGCTGCTTTCCACATGGTGTCGAATTCGTCGCTTCTGCTCTCATCAGTAAGTAAGAACGTGACGTTCATCTGGGAGCGGTCTTCGGTGGCTACAGCACCTCTAAAAGAAGGATTGCTGTCAATTTCATTGTAAAGTAAGTTGGCTTTGGCTTCGTTTTTAGCTTGTTGGGCACTCACGCCTCCGTTGGCCAATAAATGGCGCAAATTGAGCATCGAGACATAAACACTAAAAACTGGTGGTGTATTGAGCATCGATTCTTTCTCAACATGTTGCTTCAGGTCGAGGTAAGTTGGCATGAACTGAGCGGTGCTTTTGCCTAATGCTTCGTCTTTGACGATGTATAGCGTGGCACCGGCTGGCCCTAGATTTTTTTGAGCACCGGCATAAATGAGATCGTAGTCGGCTACATTGATTTTTTTAGAAAAAATATCCGAAGACATGTCGCAAACCAACGGCAGGTTCGTTTGGGGAAGATCCCTGAATTGCGTGCCGTAAATGGTATTATTGCTCGTGAAATGAATGTAATCAACGTCTGTCGGGACGACAAAGTTTTTGGGGATGTAGGTGAATTTTTGGTCTTCTGAAGAGGCAAAGACATCGACGTCTATACCTACTTTTTTGGCTTCTTTAATGGCGCCACTTGCCCAAGTTCCGGTATTGATATAACCTGCGCGTTTGGTTTGTCTTTGCATATTGAGTGCTGCAATGGTGAAGCCTAAAGTGGCTCCGCCTTGCAAAAAGGCTACAGAATACCCTGCTGGCACATCTAAGGCTTTTTTCACTAAATCGATGGCTTCGTCCATGACGGCCACAAAATCTTTGTGTCGGTGAGACACCTCTAAAATAGATAAGCCGTTGAAGTCCAGGACAGCCGCTGCTGCTTCTTTAAATACATCTTGGGGTAAGATACAAGGGCCTGCGCCGAAATTGTGTTTCATATTTGTTGATTAATGTTTGCTATGCTGTGCAAAGTTGCAAAAAAAAAGAGCTGCGAAGGCAGCTCTTTGAATCATTCAGATTTTTTTGTGGTCGTTTTTTTGGCGGCCGGTTTTTTAGTTGCGGCTACTGCCTTTGCTTTTGGCTCGGCCTTAACTGGCTTTTCTTTCTTTTCTTTTTTAACGACGATAATAGGGGCGTCTGCTTTGCGTTTTCGGGTCTTGCCATAAGAACCCATGCTGCGTTTTCCCTTAGTCGTTTTTTTGTCTCCTTTTCCCATAAGTGTTTGTTTATGATACGTGTACACTCAAAGTTATCAATCTTTTTTAAATTCTTTGCGAAATTTTTGGGCAAGTTGTGGTCCGCCATTTAAGATGCGCTCACACCACTCAATTTTGAGCATTGTTTGCGCTGCTTTTGGCAACAACCAATTGACCTCACTGGCCTCCAATCGCGTTCTGAGTGCACTCAAAACCATTGCTGCCGATACAGAAAGATTGAAGCTTTCCGTAAAGCCATGCATCGGGATGTACAAGAGTTCATCAGCGTTATGGAGCAATTCTTCCGAAATGCCGTGTTTTTCGGCGCCAAAAAAAAGCGCAATGGGTTGGCTAATGTCTATGGTTTGAGGGGTCAGGGCTTTGTGATGCGGTGACGTCGCCACGATGCGGTATCCTTTGCTTTTGAGTTGCGCTATTGCATCCAAGACCGGTTCGGGGCCATCTTGGTGCTGGATTACATCCAACCAGCGCGCTGCGCCGAGCGCGATATCTCTTTGGAATTGATAGCTGTTGTTTTTTTCGATGAGGTGTAATTCTTGAAAACCCAAGCAATCCATGCTGCGCATAATAGCAGAGGCGTTGTGGTCTTGTTGGATGTTTTCGAGTCCAACAACCAAATGACGGCTGCGCTGTGGCGCTATCCGTTCAAACATACCGACTTTGTTGGGTGTAATGATTTTATAAAATTCGGACAGAACGAAGTCGTTTTGGGTCATGCGTCAAGCGTTTTTTGCATTAAATAATGTTGAATTTCACCGAAAAGGAGGTGAGAGGGTTCCACCAATTGATAGCCTAATTTCTGATAAAAGGGTAGTGCTACTTCTCTTGCATGTAAAATAATTTGTAGGCAACCCTGCGCCTTGCACACCGCTTGTATTTCATCCATGATTGCTTTGCCGATACCCTTTCCTTGCTGGTTGGCAGCAACAGCCATAAACCTGACCTGGCCCACCTTAGGTGCTGTTTGATCGAGCCTGCCCACACCAATGATTTGGTTTGCGTCATTGAAAAAAGCAAAATGTTGGTGTTGTGCTTCATCTGTAGTTTGTTCGCTTCCTTTTGCTTGCCCCCAAGGTGCGCGCAAGATGTCGAAGCGCAGCTCAAAGTAAGCTTTCCATTCGGTTTGATTTTGTGGACTGCGGATCATGCCTCAAATTTAAAGGCAATTTGTGAAACGCGTTTGGTGCTTTGGCTGCCAATTTGCTCTTCTCTGAATGAGTTTTTTAAGGTATTAAATGGAATATTTGAGGTGAAATAGCCTTTTTTATCAGCTTTAATATAATAGGTAGAGTTTGTGTCAATTAAGAAAGTCACGATTCCTTCTTTGTTAGTTACAGAGTCAAGAAATGTTTCTCCTGATTCAAATTCTAATTCTACAGAAGCAGAATCTAAAATTTTAAAGCCAGTTTCGTCTTTTCCTGGTCTTCCAAGAATACTTACAGTTAAAAATGAGTTCACAATATTAACGATGGGTCTTCTAGGTTTGGCAGCTAACCAAAATTCATAAATATCGTCATCGCCCTGCCCACCATCTCTGTTAGAAGAAAAATATCCACCCTTAAAATTGTCTTTATATACCTGTAAAGATTGTTTATTGATTTCTGAATATCCTACACATTCACTATTAAACTTTTCTAACGCT
>RDZL01000176.1 GCA_004295165.1 Flavobacteriia bacterium | reverse complement strand
GTTTGGCAAATCCTTTAGCAAAAGGTCAAAAAGCAAGTTGGTCTAGCGTGGATGCAAGCATTTCAAAAGCAATTGCTTCGGCTAAAAAAGTAACCTTACTTTCGAATACCGTGATTTCCCCATCTATTCAACGTGCCATCTCAGAAATGGCAACAAAGTTGAACGGTGAAGGCGGATCCAAATTCGAACATATCCAATACGACGCCATTTCTTACGCAGGAATGCGCGAAGCAAACTTGCTCAATTTCGGAGCACGCATCATTCCAAGCTATGATTTCTCCAAAGCAAAAACAATCGTTTCTGTAGGTGCAGACTTCTTGTGCACTTGGTTGTTGCCAACTGAATTTGCAGTACAATACGGTGCAACTCGCAACCCAGAAGGGGAGTGGATGTCTAAGCACTTCCAATTTGAGTCAGTTCTTTCTGTAACTGGTTCAAATGCCGACGTACGCAGCATGATCAAACCATCTGAAGAAGCAGCTGTGCTTACTTACATGATCAAAGCAGTGCAAGGTAAAGCGGCTACAGGCGGCTCTTGGAAAGCAGCTGCCGACAAAGCAGTAGCGGCCCTCAAAAAATCTAAAAAATCATCTTTAGTAGTTGCAGGTTCAAACCATATCGGTGTTCAGCAACTTGCTAACGAACTCAACAACATTTTAGGTGCATACGGTTCAACCATCGATTTAGCAAATACCATCAACCTTCACCAATCAGAAGATGCAAAAGCACTTAAGTTAGCTGCTGCAGTTGCTGCCGGTAAAGGACCAGAGGTACTCATCATGATGGGTGTCAATCCTGTATACAGCATGCCAAATGGCGCTGCTTTTGCAAAAGGCTTGAAACAAATCCCTACAACGGTTGCCATTTCTTCTTTTGAGGACGAAACAGCAAGCAACTGTACTTATGTTTGCCCAGATCACCACCAATTAGAAAACTGGTCAGATTTCGCAGCAAAAGCTGGCGAATACGCAATTGGTCAGCCAACGATTCGCCCATTACACAATACAGCAAGCGCTTTAGAATCATTGCTCGTTTGGAATGGTAGCGCAACGCGAGGTGGTCAAGACTCCGCTGTTGCTTACGACTACATCAAGGCAACATTTGCTGCCATGAACCCAACTGGCGACTTCAATTACCTTACACACAACAGCTGTACTGCAGTCCCTGTAGTACCTGCTGCCCTTGCATTTACTGCCGCACCGGTTAAAGACCTTCCAAAGTCTGCCGACACAGAAGTGGTATTTTATCAAAAATCAGCAATCGGAAATGGCCAATTCGCCAATAACCCATGGTTGCAAGAAATGCCAGATCCAGTTACCAAAGTAACCTGGGATAACTACATTACCATGAACCCAGTCGAAATGGAAGGCAAATACGCCACTACCTACGACCAAGAACATGGCTTGAATTTAGCAACTGTATCCGTAAACGGAAAATCAGTTACCTTACCAGTTTACCCATTACCGGGTCAAGCACCAAAAACAATTGGTATCGCTCTTGGTTATGGTCGCGGAGCTAACGGTGAAAACATCGGTAAGGCGGCATTCCAAACCAAAGAATATGGTGGGCACGTGCAAACTGCCGACGGCAAACTCACACCAATTGGTGCAAACGTCTTCGGAATGGTTTCAACTGGCGCCACTATGGTTTACAGCGCTGCTGCAAAAGTAACAGCTGCAGAAGGAACTTACCCAATTGCCGCAACGCAAATTCATCACACCGTAATGGGTCGTGATTCCATCGTTCGCGAAACTACCTTGTCGATTTTTAAAGATCGCGAAAAAGACGCTTACAACGAAGCACACAAACTTCAAAAACTTGACAAGCATGGCAAGCACGTTGAGGCGCCAATCTCAGAGTTTGACCTCTGGGCAGCTCACCCAGTTGAGAAAATTGGTCACCGTTGGGGTATCTCCATCGACCTTTCTTCTTGTATCGGTTGTGGCTCTTGTTTGATCGCTTGTCAGTCAGAAAACAACGTTCCTGTTGTCGGAAAAGACGAAGTGCGCCGTGGCCGTGAAATGCATTGGTTGCGCATTGACCGCTACTTTGCTTCTGAGGAAGAGGCTGCAGTTGGTACAAAAGCGGACAAAGAAACATTCAGCTATGACGCTGCAGAAGTTCCTGCGCTCAACCCAAGTGTGGTTCACATGCCTTTGATGTGCCATCACTGTAACCACGCACCATGTGAAACAGTTTGTCCGGTAGCTGCAACAACGCACTCCAATGAAGGTCTCAACCAAATGACTTACAACCGTTGTATCGGTACCCGTTACTGTGCCAACAACTGTCCATACAAAGTACGTCGTTTCAACTGGTTCAACTATCCTTCTTACAAGAAGTTTACGGAAGTTAACCCTGCACAAGACGACCTCGGCCGTATGGTTCTCAACCCAGACGTTACGGTACGCACGCGTGGTGTAATGGAAAAATGTTCACTTTGTGTGCAACGCATTCAAGCGACTAAATTGGTTGCGAAGAAAGAAGCGCGCGTGATTGCCGATGGCGAATTCGCTACAGCTTGTTCTGATGCTTGCCCTACCAACGCCATCGTTGTAGGAGACTGGAACGACCTCAAATCTATGATCCGCGAGAAATCGGAAGGTATTCGTGCCTACCAAGCACTCGAAGAAGTAGGTGTGAAGCCAAACGTTTGGTACCAAGTTAAAGTACGCAACGAAGACAACTCATTGCTCGATCATATTCAAGTAGCTGAAAAAGCTCATCATTAATTATTATTCAATTAAACTACTGCAATGCAAAAGGAAGCAGCAATCAGAGAGCCCCTCATTTTAGGTCACAAAACCTATCATGACGTAACAGAAGATGTTTGTCGTCCGATTGAGGACAAAGCACCTAAAATGTGGTATATCCTCTTCGGGATAGCGCTCGTTATCGGTCTTTACGGTGTAGGAAGCATCATGTACTTACTCGGCACCGGTATCGGTGTTTGGGGTCTGAACAAAACAATTGGCTGGGCTTGGGATATCACCAACTTCGTTTGGTGGGTAGGTATTGGTCACGCCGGTACGCTCATCTCAGCGGTACTCCTCCTATTCCGTCAAAAATGGCGTATGGCCATCAACCGTTCAGCGGAAGCCATGACCATCTTTGCGGTATTTATGGCTGGTACGTTCCCGCTCATTCACATGGGTCGTTTATGGGTCGGTTACTGGGTAATGCCAATTCCAAACCAATTCGGTTCGTTATGGGTTAACTTCAACTCACCATTACTCTGGGACGTTTTCGCGATTTCTACTTACCTTTCTGTATCGCTCGTATTCTGGTACATTGGTCTCATCCCTGACTTCGCGACCATCCGTGACCGCGCTAAGAAACCATTGGCTAAAAAGATGTACAGCATCCTTTCTTTTGGTTGGTCTGGTCGTGCTAAGCACTGGAACCGTTTTGAATTGGTATCACTGGTATTAGCAGGTTTGGCAACTCCACTTGTATTCTCTGTTCACTCTATTGTATCTTTTGACTTTGCTACATCGGTTATTCCAGGATGGCATACCACCATCTTCCCTCCATACTTCGTGGCGGGTGCGGTATTCTCTGGATTTGCCATGGTACAAACGCTTTTGCTCATCATGCGCAAAGCAATGGGTCTAGAAGCTTACATCCACACCAAGCACGTTGAATACATGAACATCGTCATCATGGTAACGGGTTCAATTGTAGGTACTGCCTACATCACTGAGCTTTTCATCTCTTGGTATTCAGGTGTGGAATATGAGTCTTATGCATTCATCAACCGCGCTACCGGTCCTTACTGGTGGGCTTATTGGTCAATGATGACTTGTAACGTGGTTTCTCCTCAGCTCATGTGGTTCCGTCCATTGCGCCGTAGCTTGTTGTTCACCTTCTTTATTTCAATTGTCGTGAACATCGGTATGTGGTTTGAGCGTTACGTAATCATCGTTACGTCTATCCACCGCGATTACATTCCTGCAGCTTGGAGCATGCACTTCCCAAGCCATATCGATATCGCAGTATATATTGGTACAATCGGTTTATTCTTTGTTTTCTTCCTTTTGTTTGCGCGTTTCTTCCCGGTTCTCGCACTCAACGAAGTCAAAACCATTTTGAAAGGCTCAGGTCAGTCTTACAAAGAGTCTCCAGATTATCACAAACATCATTAAGCAAAGGCTATGTCAGATAAAGTTCTATACGTAATGTATGATGACGATGAAGTACTGAAAAACAGTGCCAAGCAGCTCGTCGCAAAAGGAGTAAAAATCAATGAGGTTTTCTCTCCATTTCCTATCCACGGAATTGATCCAATTATCGGTGTGAAGAACACACGCCTCGGTATCATGGCGTTTTTATACGGTCTTACAGGCTTAACGCTTGCTACTGTCGGAATGCGCTATTTCATGATCGTTGACTGGCCAATGAATATTGGTGGTAAACCTAACTTTTCTTACTTAGAGAATATGTTGGCGTTTGTTCCGATCAGTTTTGAGTTCACGGTAATGTGTGCTGCCCACGGCATGGCCATTACTTATTTGCTTCGCAACAAAACCTTGCCTGGTATGCCAGCTCAGAATCCTGATCCGCGTACTACCGACGACAAATTCGTTATGGAAATCCGTTTGAGCGAAAACCACAACGTAACTGAGGCAGAGCTCGACGGCATGTTGCAAGAAATCGGCTACCTCGAATTGGATAAAAAAGAAATTAAATAAGTACAGGGCCACATGAAAAAAATCGTTTACACAGCATTTAGTGGAGCAGCCTTGACGATGTCATTGCTATTAAACTCCTGCGTGTCTAATGCCGACAGCCCAGGTTTAGAATATGCCCCAGATATGTACCGCACTCCTGGTATTGAAACTTATGTAGATTACGGAGAAGTGCGCGGCAGAATCAACGGCAATTTAAAAGGTCGCTTGTCTGCAATGACACCACCGCGCAATACCATTCCTTTTTATGGTACTGACTCCTCTGAAGTCAAATTAATGTTGCCATATTTCCGCAAGCCAAATATCGCTTTCCGCGAAACACACGGCTTGTACGGTTGGGACTACACCAGCACCGATGAATACACATTGGCTGCAGGCGATAAAAACCCTTTATTGCTCAACGCTACAAACGCCGAAACAGTGATTACCAAAGGTAAAGAGCTTTTTACTGCTATGTGTCAGCACTGCCACGGTGAAAAAGGTGACGGTAACGGCCCTATGGTAGCAAGTGGTGCTTACGCGGGTGTTCCAAATTATGTTGGTTTGGCAGCAACTGAAGGCCAAATGTTCTACTCTATTTATTATGGTAAAGGAATGATGGGTTCACATGGTTCTATTCTCAATAAAAAAGAGATCTGGACTATCGTTCACTATATCCGTCGACTACAAGATGCAAACTATGGCAAATTTGACGCCTCTGGTGTAGCACTTGCAGCACCTGTTTCAGACACCACAAACGCGAATTAATCAAGAAGAGCAATGGAATTTCAAATCACCAAAAAAGCGAAAAACTTAGCATTTGGCCTGATGGGCTTGGGTGCGCTCCTTACAATTATCGGTGCTGCGCTCACGGCATCTGATCACCACTTCTTTACTCGTTTCATGGCTTCTGGCCTCATCAGCGGGTTCTTCTTTTTTGCCCTTGGTTTAGGTGCACTCTTCTTTTTATCACTTAAGTATGCTACTGAAACCGGTTGGTATGCGGCAATTAAGCGTGTAATTGAAGCAGTAGCTGGTTTCTTGCCAGTTGGTATGATTGTATTGGGTACAGTTTTGTTACTCATCACCTTCGCTGATGGCGCACATATTTACTCATGGATGGATCCTGAAGTACAAGCGCACGATGAAATGGTTCGCCATAAGGCAGCATACCTCAACAAGCCTTTCTTTTGGATCAGAACAATTGCTTATTTCACTACATATTTCTTATTCTGGAGAGGTTTTAGAAACCGTTCATTAGAAGAAGATAAAGTTGGTGGTACCGAGCTACACTTTAAGAATTACAAAAAAGGAGCTACTTTCTTGGTTTTCTTTGCTGTTTTTAGTTCTACTTCGGCTTGGGACTGGATCATGTCTATCGACGTGCATTGGTTCTCTACACTATTTGGTTGGTATACTTTTGCAGGTATGTGGTGTTCTACAATGGTCGTTTTGATCCTCACTACACTTTATCTCAAAAAATTAGGTCACCTACCAAACGTAAACGATTCTCACATCCACGACTTAGGTAAATGGGCATTTGCTACTTCTTTCTTGTGGTCTTACATGTGGTTCTCACAATTCATGCTCATCTGGTATGCCAATATCGGTGAAGAAGTTGTTTACTTCCAGTTGCGTATTGCTGAGTTCAAATACCTCTACTTTGGTATGTTCATTATCAATTTTGCTTTCCCAATGTTGATTTTGATGTCTCGCGATGCTAAACGCAATGCAGGAATCTTAGTTTTTGTCGGGCTCATGATTTTAATGGGTCACTGGCTAGACGTCTATATCATGATATCTGCAGGCACGCTTGGTGCAAATGCAAAAATTGGCGCCCTTGAAATTGGAATGGCTTTGCTAATGGCTGGTGTATTTATTTTTGTTGTGCTACGCAATCTTACAAAAGCACCACTTACGCCTGTTAACCACCCATTCTTGGATGAAAGTAACCATCACGAAATTTAATTTGAAGACAATATAAAAAGTCATGGAAAATAAATTAATCATTTTACTTGTCATTGTTTTAGGCGCTATCGCCGTCGCACAACTCGTGCGCATTTATGAAATCTCAGCCAAGTTGCGCAAAAACGAAGAGCACGAGATTTCTAACCGAGACAACAACCTAAATGCCAGAATGATGTTTGGCTTTATGATTGCATTCTTTGCCTTTTTCATCTACCTCATGGTTGCCTACGGCTGGACCGGCCGTGGCTCAGCTGCCTCTGATGAAGGTGTAGAAATGGATTGGTTATTGAACCTGAATTTTGTAATCATCATCGCGGTCTTCTTTTTGACCAATTTCTTATTGTTCTTCTTTACTTGGCGTTATGTCAGAAAGCCAGGTGTTCCTGCATTCTACTACCCGCACAACAACAAATTGGAAATGCTCTGGACGGTTGTTCCGGCTGTAGTTTTGGCAGTGATCATCATTTTAGGTTTGCAAACTTGGAACCGTCTTTCTGGTCCTTCAAAACCTGAAGCTGAGAAAATCGAGTTGTTCTCTAAGCAATTTGACTGGACTGCGCGCTATGCGGGTGCAGACAACACACTTGGTTTGTACGATTACAAACTCACCTTAGACAACAACGAATTGGCGCTCTTGACCACCAACACGATTGATTCTTCTTTGAACAACATGCTCAACGGTGCAACAGGTATTCGCAACCTTCAAAAATTATTGAACAACCGCGATACCGTTTTCAGTGACTCTACCTTGAACGTCTTGAGAACAGACTTGTCAAGAAAAGAGCGTTTGTATCGTTTCATGACCCAAATGAAAGAAAACCATAACCCTAAGCTTGACGCAAGTGCTTGGGACGACATCATTCAAAAGGATACGCTTTATTTGTGTAAAGGTCAGGAATACGAAATCGCTTTGCGTGCCAAAGACGTTATTCACTCGGCTTATTTCCCACACTTCCGCGCTCAAATGAATGCTGTTCCAGGAATGGCGACACGCTTAAAGTTCACACCAAATAAAACGACTGCCGAAATGCGTCGCGAGAAGAACGATGAAAAGTTCAATTACATCTTAATGTGTAACAAAATTTGTGGTGGTGCACACTACAAAATGAAAATGGTTGTAGTTGTTTTGGATAAATCAGCTTACAAAAAATGGATGGATGGTAAGAAAAAGGCAACTTTCAAAGACCAATACTTTCCAGTGGCTGCTGCACCTGCAGATACCACAGCTGTAGATACCACGGCAGTTGTTACAATGAATTAATTTTAGAAACGATAAAACAATAAATAATGGCTTCACACGACGCACACGCACACGGACATCATGAGGATCACCACCATCATGAGGAGCATTTCATTTCTAAGTACATCTTCTCGCAAGACCACAAAATGATTGGCAAGCAGTTCTTAATGACTGCTGTCTTTATGGGTCTTGTTGCCATGATGTTGTCCATCTTATTTAGAATTCAATTGGCATGGCCAGGAGAAAGCTCTGATTTCCTTTCTTTCTTTTTAGGTGAGAAATGGGCTCCTAATGGTGTGCTGAAAGAAGATATGTATCTTGGTTTGGTAACCATCCACGGTACCATCATGGTCTTCTTCTTATTGACTGGAGGTCTATCAGGAACTTTTTCAAACATCCTTATTCCGTTGCAATTAGGTGCCCGAGACATGGCCTCAGGTTTCTTAAACATGCTTTCTTACTGGATGTTTGCCTTGTCTTCTATCATCATGTTGATTTCTTTGTTTGTTGAGTCAGGACCTGCCATGGCGGGTTGGACGGTCTATCCGCCTTTGTCTGCCTTGCCACAAGCCGTTTCAGGTTCTGGCCTTGGCATGACACTTTGGTTGGTGTCCATGACCATCTTCATTGCATCTTCTTTGATTGGTTCATTGAACTACATCGTTACGATCATCAACTTGCGTACGCAAGGCATGACCATGACGCGCATGCCGCTTACTATTTGGGCTTTCTTCGTAACAGCCATTTTAGGTGTACTTTCCTTCCCGGTTTTGTTATCAGCAGCTTTGCTATTGACTATGGACCGCTTAATGGGAACTTCATTCTATCTTTCTGACATCATTGTCGGTGGTGAAATGTTGACCAACCATGGTGGATCGCCAATTCTTTACCAACACTTATTCTGGTTCTTGGGTCACCCTGAGGTATATATCGTACTATTGCCAGCGCTTGGTTTGTCTTCAGAAATTATTGCAACCAATTCACGCAAGCCAATTTTTGGTTATAAAGCCATGATTGCATCAATTCTTGCTATTGGTTTCTTGTCCTTCATTGTGTGGGGTCACCACATGTTTGTTACTGGTATGAACCCATTCTTAGGAAGTGTCTTTGTATTTACAACTTTATTGATTGCCATTCCATCTGCGGTAAAAGTGTTTAACTACCTCACCACCCTTTGGAAAGGTTCACTTGTACTTACGCCAGCCATGCTCTTTGCGATCGGATTGGTTTCTACATTCATTACAGGTGGTGTAACGGGTATCATCCTTGCCGACTCCGCTTTGGATATCATGTTGCACGACACCTACTTTGTTGTAGCTCACTTCCACATTGTAATGGGTATGTCAGCGGTTTTTGGAATGTTTGCGGGTGTTTACCATTGGTTCCCTAAAATGTTTGGCCGCATGTTGAATACGCGATTGGGTTATGCACACTTCTGGGTAACCTTAATTGGTGCCTACGGTGTATTCTTCCCGATGCACTTTGTTGGCTTGGCCGGAGCACCACGTCGTTACTACGATTATTCTGCTTACAGTGAGTTTGACAACAACTCTTTTGAATTGATGGTAGACTTGAATCAAATCATTACAACCTTCGCAATTTTGGCTGCAATTGGTCAGGTGATTTTCTTGTTCAACTTCTTCTATAGTATTTTTAGAGGCCCTAAAGCACCTCAGAACCCTTGGAATGCAACAACCCTCGAATGGACAACTCCAGTAGAAGCTATCCACGGCAACTGGCCTGGAGATTTACCAGTCGTACACCGTTGGCCTTATGACTACTCCAAGCCAGGAGCGTCACAAGATTACATTACGCAAATCACACCTTTAGAAGAAGGTGAAGAAGAGCACTAGCATTCAATGAACTACTACAAAAAAGGCCCGAATAACTCGGGCCTTTTTATTTGTATCGTGTTCATAAGAAATCAAGTATGCTTATTTATCCTTCTTGTTTTCTAAATCAATCTTGATCGGATTCTAATCTAGATTGGATTCTAAATCATTCATATCGAGAAAATAGTGCATATTTTAGAATAAAGGATGATCTAACTCGGAGGCAACTTTCTCTAACTCTTGATAGAAGTCTTCGCCATAAGCTCTCTTTAGGGGTTCTTTAAGGAATTTATAGACAGGTACCTCTAGTTTCTCCCCACATGCACAGGCTGGTTCGCAGATATCCCACTTTTCATAATTGAGTGCGGTGTAGTCCTGGAATTGTTTGGTGCGAATAGGGTAGAGGTGGCAGGAAATTGGCTTGAGAAAGTCGATGTGACCTTCGCGTTGTGCTTTTTCTATGGCACACTTGGCAATACCGGCATCGTCAAAAAAGACAAATGCACATTCAGCACCATTGACGAGTGTTGTGGCAGGCTCTTGGTTGTTGTCTAGATATGCCACCCCATGTGCTTCCACGGCAGCAATACCTTCAGGTCGCATGAAAGGAAGGATTTGCGGCAGGTATGATTCAATAATTTGCACTTCTTCGGTGCTGACCGGTGCGCCGTTATCGCCTTCTATGCAACAAGCACCTTTACAGGCAGAGAGGTCGCAAACGAATTGTCTTTCAAAGATTTGAGTGGAGACAATTTTATCATCTATTTCTACTAACATAAGGCAAAGATACGCGATGATTTTGTGGATTAATTTAAAATGCCTATATTTGCATCACATTTGTGGATGATAGGAACGAGGGGACGCAAGTCCCCTCTTTTTTTCTCTAAGCACCGCAAAGTTAAGAACTGAATAATATGTTAGACCAAAAGTTGATACAAGCACTCATTGACGAACGTATAGCCGAGCTAGATAACGGCCTCTATGTTGTCGATTTGCGCATTTCG
>RDZL01000175.1 GCA_004295165.1 Flavobacteriia bacterium | reverse complement strand
GGTCATGGTTTGGCGATTGGTGTCGGCCTGAAATTGGATGCTGTTGCTATTGAATTTATAGACGCTTTCGTCGCGCATGAATTTGGCGACCTTTTCTCGGTAGCTACTGAGGTAATCGAGGTCGAATGGCTTGCCGATGAGTGGGTGATCATCGAGGGGAAGGTATTCTTTGCGGATGAGCTTTTGATGGAGGTCGCGCAGCAAGCGTGGTCCTGAATAAGTAACAGAATCAATGATGTACTGACGGCCTTCGTCTATGTGGTAAATCGCTTGTACCGTGCGCTTTTTCTCATTGAAACTTAGTTCGGACTTGACTGTACCGTAGTAATAGCCTTTCTTGACGATGTAGCGCGCGAGCTGATCTTCGTTTTTTTGATGCAAAACGGTATCGAAAACGACAGGTTTTTGCCCGTACTTATATTTGAGTTTTTCGGCCCAAATGGCTTGCTTGAAGGTGCTATCTGGTTGTGATTTGTAACGGAAATCAGGCTTACCTTTGCGCAGTGCACGCGCATTGCGCTTGGTATTGATTTGATTCACTTTTGCTTGTTTGTGAATTAGCTTCAACTGAAAACGGGCTAGTTTAGTTGCTTTCTTTTGAGCTACAGCAGCTGAATCTAGGGCATTGTAGAGCCAAAGCTTCCAGGGTGCACCAAAAAAACGGGGATTGGGCTGTTGGCGCAAAACTTGCGCGAGCTCATAGCGATCTAGGTTGGTAGTGAGCGGGTTGTCTAGAGCAATGGTGGTGTTGTGCAGCAAATAATTACCCTGCGGCACGTTCTTCGCCAAACGGCAACTCGCCAAGAGCAAGGTAATCACCACAAATAATTGTACTTTTGAAATCAGGCGCATTGTCATACAAAAGTAAATAATATTCACCTTGGAAAAGCTCAGTCAGCAAAAGATCAAAGACTTCAAAAAATTGCAGCTCAAAAAGCACCGCAATGCAGCACAATTACTTTATCTAGAAGGCGAAACACTCATCAAAGACCTCCTTGCCGAATTCCCGCAACTCGTCCTGACCCTCGTGCTCACCGAAGACAAACTCCCTGAATTCGAGCAATACAACAAAGAACTGCTTATTGCGCCGTTCGCAGACCTCGAAAAACTCACGCAACTTAAGACACCTAAAAAGGTAAATGCTATCGTTAAGTATCCGAAGATCAAACCCTGGAAAGCAGGTCAAAAAGCGCTCTTACTCGATCAAATTCAAGACCCCGGTAACCTCGGCACCATTATCCGAACGGCCGATTGGTTTGGTATCCAACATATTTTTTGTGCACCCGGCACCACCGATTACCTGAGTCCAAAAGTCATCCACGCCTCTATGGCTTCAGCCTTTCGCGTGCAGCTTCACTACCAAGAACTCGCCCCCATGATCAAAAAATACGCCGACCAAACCTTCGGCACTTATATGGACGGTACTGATTTTGAACAAATTGACCCCAATCAAATGCAATTTCTGGTTTTGGGACACGAAGGACACGGCATCAGCGACAATTTAACAGCGCTCCTAAAGCACCGCATCGGCATCCCTCAAAAAGGCCGCGCCGAATCTTTAAACGTTGCTGTAGCGGCAGGAATTTTACTGCAACATCTCAGTAAATAACAGAATTCATTAGTAAGATCAGGGAAAAGGCCGTACTTTTGCAAAATTCCCTTTTTCCCGATGCTAGATCTCGATTTATACGAAGCCAAAAAACTCTATCCTTTTCAAGAAAAGACCGTCAATCAGGTCCTCGACGAACTCCGCAAAAACGGTAGCAATTTCAACTTGCTGTACCAACTTCCTACCGGAGGTGGCAAGACCGTCATTTTCTCAGAAATTGCCAAGCGCTACATCGAAGAATCTGGCAAAAACGTCCTGATCCTCACCCACCGCATCGAACTCTCGATCCAGACCTCAAAGCAATTGTCGGCTATCCAGGTACCCAACAAAATCATCAATTCAGAGGTCAAGACGCTAGAAGACCAAGCCGAATACACTTGCTTTATTGCCATGGTGGAGACGCTTAATAACCGCCTCAACGAAAACGATCAGTTTATTGAGAATGTTGGACTAGTAATTGTCGATGAAGCCCACTACAACAGCTTTCGCAAAATCTTCCAGTTTTACGAGGACGCCAATATCCTTGGTGTAACAGCCACGCCACTCAGCAGCAACCGCAATTTGCCGCTCAAAGACCACTACAACAAACTCTTGGTTGGCGAATCCATTTCCAACCTCATTAGCGACGGCTATTTATCTGACGCCGAAACTTATTCCTACGACGTCAACCTCCACGGGCTCAAAATTGGCTCCAACGGCGATTTTACAGTGAGCTCCTCAGACTTACTCTACTCCAATTACTTCATGCAAGAAAAGCTCATTTTTGCATATGAGGAGGTTGCCATTGGCGAAAAAACACTCATTTTTAACGCTGGTATTGAAACTTCGCGCCGCGTAGAGGAATCCTTCCGAAAACTCAAATACAACATCCGTCACCTCGACTCTACGTTCTCAGACAAAGACCGAAAAGACGTCATCAAATGGTTCAAAGAAACGCCAGATGCCATCCTGACCTCTGTGGGCATCCTGACCACTGGCTTTGATGAGCCCACCGTTCAAACCATCATCATCAACCGAGCCACCCGCTCGCTTACACTGTATCACCAAATGATCGGCCGCGGTTCGCGCAGTATCCCCAACAAATCGCAGTTCAAGATCATCGACCTCGGTAACAACGTGCGCCGTTTTGGCTACTGGCAAGACTACATCAACTGGCAAGATGCCTTTCGCTTCCCAGATCGCTTCCTGGAGTCGCGTATTTCTGAACTCGAAGACATGGAATTCGAAGTCGAATACGAGTACCCTAAAGGCTTTGAACAACTTATCCGAACACACATTTTAGAAGAATTCTCTATCAAAGAATGCTACCTTGCAGCCATTGACCGCGGCGGCAAAGGCAAAGATGCCATAGATGCCTCCATAGACAATCACTTCACTTGTATCGCTGCGTCTGCCACCGACCTCGACCACGCACTCGAGTTGCAAAAACTCCTCCAAGACCACATCGAGCACCGCATCAAGCACTACACCAAGTGCATCTCTAAATGTACAGACAACTATTTCAAATACTTACTTGAAACCTACAACCGTCAGCTGAGTCAGAAAATCAGGCTCAACATCGAAGATTAACAGGCTTTTCGTAAATTTAAGGCGATGAAAAAGTTTTCCCTCCTTATATTGCTGTTCCTCTTGGGCTTTCAAGGCCATTTAACGGCCCAGAACAAAATCAAGGCTTACCTCGATACCAAGCAGTTTTACGCACCAGAAATCGGGCCTTACCTCGAAATCTACATCGAGTTTGCGGGTTACACTACGCAATTTGTGCCTTGTGAAGGCGGCACCAAAGCTACCGTCATTGTCGATTGCGCCATTGCCGATGCAGAGGGCAAAATCGTTTTCAAGGATTTGTATGCCCTAGATTCTCCTATTTCTACTGATTCTACCCAAAATAATTTCATAGAAATCTTGCGCGCGCCGCTGTCTAAGGGCACCTACACGCTTTCTATCCACCTAGAAGATGCCAACAGAGAAAAAAGCAAAATCTCAGGTACTATTCCATTTGAAATAAGCGACAACCGCGACCAACTGCGCTTTTCATCTATCGAACTCGTAGACCTCGCCTTCAAGAGCCAAGAGGAATCTCGCTTCACGAAATCCAATTATTACATCATTCCGCTGCTCAAAAATTATTTCAACAAAGACATGAATAACCTGCCTTATTACACCGAAATATACGGTGCCACTGGGCCAATTGTACTCGAACGCAAAGTCATCAATGCGCTAAACGGACAAGCCTACCCAGCGCTCGCCACCACAGACACCCTTCAGCCAGACGCCGTTTTGGCGCTTCTTCAGCAACTAGACCTCACCGACCTACTCACAGGGACCTACCAACTGCAACTGAGCGCACAAAACCTTCAAACAGGCCAACAAGCAAACCAAGTATTTGACTTTGAGCGCTTCAACGACAGCGACATCGCGTTTGACATCAACTCCATGCTCCTCGACCCTGCTTTTCAAGCATCTATTCATCCCGATAGCGTGGCGTATTACCTCGAAAGCCTCATCCCGATAGCCAAACAAGGAGAAATCCGCACCATTATTGAGCTGCTCAAAACAAAAGATAGCGCCAATATGCGCCAACAAATCCAGGCCTTTTGGTACCAAACCTCTGGCGCAAACGCCTACGAGCAATGGATCAAATACCAAAGCCAAGTGCGCTCTGTCGAAAAATACTACGCCAACAACTACATGGAGGGCTTCGAGACCGACCGCGGCCGCGTGTACCTCAAATACGGCCAACCCAATTCAGTTGTCGTGAAAGAATCTTCGCCGAGTGAATACCCATATGAAATCTGGACCTACGACAAAATAGGTATTTACAGCAACCGCCGCTTTGTTTTCTACAACCCAGATTTGGTCAGCAACAACCACCGTTTGCTCCACTCCGATATGGTTGGCGAACTCCGCAACCCCGCTTGGCAGCAAATTCTCGTGAGGCGAAACACCGTTAATGGTACCGTAGACGACCCCAACATGATGAACGTGAAGCATTTCGGAGGAAACTCCAATGATTTCTTCCGTCAATACTAAGCCAGATGCGAAACGCCATTGTCATTCTCAACTACAACGGTGTTCAGCACCTGCAAACCTATTTACCGAGCGCAATAGCCAACAGTCCAAATTGGGAGCTCATCGTTGCAGACAACGCCAGTACCGACGCATCGGTCTCCTTTCTCCGGACCAATTTCCCTCAAATTGAAGTCATTCAACTCAAGCAAAACTACGGCTTTGCCGGTGGCTACAACCAGGCTTTAGCGCAATTAGAGGGCAAATACGAACTGTACTTCATCCTCAATAGCGACGTCAGACTAAGCCCCAACTGGGACACCCCACTTCTTGCCTATTTGGCAGCGCAACCTCAAGTAGCTGCCGTTGGTCCTAAAATACTATCAGACCAAAACCCAGAGCGCTTTGAACATGCGGGCGCAGCTGGTGGTTACCTGGACAGCTTTTATTTTCCGTTTTGCCGCGGTCGCCTTTTTGACACCCTAGAAACCGATCTACAGCAATACGATAGCCCCCAAGAAGTATCTTGGGTTTCAGGCGCTGCGCTGCTCATCAGAAGTAAGGATTTTCACGACGCAGGAGGCTTTGACGCCGCCTTTTTTGCCCACATGGAAGAAATTGACCTCTGCTTGCGCTTGGCCAATAGAGGCAAAAAACTGTATTGCATTCCTGCCTCAACGGTGTATCACCTCGGCGGTGGCACCCTTGGCTACGAAAGCCCGCGAAAAGTCTTCTTGAATTTTAGAAATAGCCTCTGGATGCTCGTCAAGAACCAACAGAAATTCTTGCTTCCTTTGCTATTTGTGCGCATGGCCTTAGATGGCATTGCAGCCATCCAATTCCTCCTGAAAGGCAAACCCATCCTCACGTGGCAGGTTTTCTTGGCACACATGGCATTATACCGCCATTTTGGTACTTTTTACCAAAAGCGCCCGACTTTTGAACACCAACCCTTGCGCTACCACGGCCTCATCATCTGGGACTACTTCGGCAAAGGCATCCGCGCTTTTAGTGCGCTTAACAAACGAAAATTTCATTCATGACTAAATTCAATATTGGCATACTTTGCATCCTACTTTCATTGCAAAGCCTCGCACAAGTTCCTGCCCTACAGAAAGCCAGCGATAAAGCACAAAATACTTTTGGTGCCTCAAGAGAAATTCCCAAACAAAAACAGACCATCCTTCCCACCATGCTTGTCAATCCACTCATCGGAACAGGTGGCCACGGCCATACTTTCCCGGGGGTTTGCGCACCTTTTGGCATGATGCAACTTAGCCCCGATACCCGTTTCGACGGCTGGGATGGCTGCGGAGGCTACCATTATTCAGATTCTATCATTTATGGCTTCAGCCACACGCACCTCAGTGGCACGGGCGTACCAGATTACGGTGATTTATTAGTGGTCCCCCAAAGTGGCGAAGCCAAATGGAAAGGCAAATTCGAGGACCCGAACGGCTACGGTGCGCGATTCAGTCATGAAAATGAAGCGGCACGCCTTGGCTTTTATGAGGTATTGCTCGAAGACGAAAACATCCGCGTCAATTTATCTTGCACAGAAAGAGCAGGCATGCACCAGTATACGTTTCTCAATGCCAACGAGCGCAAATACATCTTGCTCGACCTCAATTACCGCGACAAACTCCTCCAAGGCTCTTTCCAACTCATTGACAAACAAAATATTAGCGGCATGCGCAGCTCAGAAGCTTGGGCCAGCGAACAACACTTTTATTTCCACCTCACAACATCCATTCCTTATATTGCACATGAGTTAAGAGATCAAAATGGCCAAATGAAGCTCTTGCTCGAATTCCCGATAGACACCAAAGAAGTGCTGATCAAGGTGGGGATGTCGCATGTAGATGTCGCAGGGGCTAAAATGAATCTCGATGCAGAAATTCCGCATTTTTCGCTTTCAAGGGTGTACAATGAAAACCTCCAAAAATGGCAACTGGAGTTCCAAAAAATAAGTTTGAACGCAGACCGCGAAACCAGTACGATATTTTACACTGCGCTTTACCACAGCATGGTGGCACCGAACCTCATGAGTGATGCCGATGGCCGTTACCGTGGCCGCGATCAAAAAATCCATCAGTTGGCCGCTCTTTCAGACAAACAATACACGGTTTTCTCCTTATGGGATACCTACCGCGCCAACCACCCCCTATTTACCATCATCGACCAAGAGCGCAGTGCGGCCTACATCCGCACCTTTCTCAGACAATACGAAGAAGGCGGAGACCTACCCGTTTGGGAACTCGCTGCCTGCGAAACCGAATGCATGATTGGCTACCACAGCGTGAGCGTCATTGCCGATGCGTACCTGAAAGGTATCCGCGATTTTGACGCCAACAAAGCACTCAAAGCCATGGTTTCTACTGCAAAAATGAATGAATTTGGCAAGATTGCCTATGCTAAAAACGGCCTGATCAGCGCCTCAGACGAGCCGGAGTCGGTATCGAGAACACTCGAATACGCCTACGACGATTTCTGCATTTCAGAAATGGCCAAAGCGCTCGACGCCAACGATATCGCATTGGAGTTTGAAAAACGCAGCTACAACTTTGTCAACCTCTACGACCCCAACACCAAATTCATGCGGGCGCGCCGCGGTGCCCAATGGTACGGCCCTTTTGACCCGTCTGAGGTCAATTTCAACTACACCGAGGCCAACTCTTGGCAGTATTCGCTTTATGCGCCTCATCAAATAGAGCTACTCACCGAACTGCTCGGCGGCAAAGATTCTTTAGAAGTTTGGCTCGACCGCCTCTTCACCACCGACATGAAACTCAGCGGCCGCGAGCAAGCCGACATCACGGGCCTCATTGGGCAATACGCCCACGGCAACGAGCCATCTCACCACATGGCTTATTTATACAATTTCACTAATGCACCTTACAAAACGCAACTTTACATCGACCGCATCCTCAAAGAGATGTATCAAAATGCGCCTGACGGCTTGGCGGGCAACGAAGATTGCGGGCAAATGAGCGCGTGGTATGTCTTGAGTGCATTGGGGCTCTACCCTATTGCGCCTGGCAAACCCGTCTATCAAATTGGGCGTCCGTTGGCCAACAATGCACAGATCAAATTAGAGAATGGTAAAACTGTTCAAATTGTCTGTCAAAACCAAGACCAAAACCACCCTTACATCAAAGAAGTGAAATGGAACGGGCTTGCTTTATCCAAATTAGAAATCAGTCATGCACAACTGCTACAAGGCGGCGTGTTGGCTTTTGAAATGAGTGCTACCCCCAACCCGCGCGCAACGTCTGCGCAAGTTGTAAATAAAGTACCCCCATTCTTCGCACCGGTGCCATTTATCAAAACAGAAGAGCGCGTTTTTGCTGATTCCTTGTTGATTGAAATTGATGTCGTTTCTGCGAACCAAAACAATAAAACAAACACAGAGATCCAACTTTTCTATCAAATAAATGGGCAAAAATGGCAAAGCTATCAGCAGCCATTTTATATTCACTCAAATACAAATATCTCCATTAAAGCAGGCTACAAAGAGCTCCTGGTCAAAAGACAAGGCTTAAATTACTGGAGTTCAACGGTGTCATCTACGTTTATCAAAAAAGACCCCAATATCCAATTGGAGCTCAAGAGCAACTATTCCAACCAATATGCTGCTTCTGGGAAGGATGCGCTGATAGACGGCTTGCTTGGCGGCAATGAGTTCCGAACTGGCGATTACCAAGGGTATTACAACCAAGACGTTGTTGCGATCGTTACTTTTCAGACGCCATTAGCGCTTTCTGAAGTGGGCTTTTCTTACATCCAGGACCACAAATCTTGGATCTTTGCGCCAAGTACTTTCAAGGTAGAGGGCAGTATCGATGGGGAGCATTATATAGCGCTTAGGCAACTAGAACTTCCTGCAGCCAAGCCAACTGACAAGAATCCATTAAGAAATCAAGTATTACTTGAATTAGATAGTGACAAACATTTGAAATTTAAGTATTTACGCTATACAATAAGCAATCCAGGGAAACTTCCTGAATGGCATTTAGGTGCGGGCAATCCCACTTGGTTATTCATCGATGAGTTGCTTTACAAGTAGGCCTTAGACAAAAGGCCATCTTCCTTTCAACACCTGATAATAGTTGTCTTTGGCGCCAAACTTGCGGTAAAAAGCGGCGATGCTTTCTTGGTTTGAACCCACAAAATCCAGCGCAGTGCAGCTGTCGGCATGCTGCTGAAGCACGGCATCCAATAAAAACACCAAAGCCCCAACAGGCTTTCCCTCCTCATTGAGCGTGCCCTTCATGAAATAAAGCTTTTGCTGATAGCTAAAAAAGAGCCCTGCTGCCACGAGCTGATCATCGAGAAATACGCCAACACAAAAGGCCTGCTCCTTCAGTTGCGCTTGTGCACATAAAGCCTCTAGACGCAACCAAGCTGCCGCAGTTAAACTGCCTAAGTTTTCACCTTTCTGCGCAACAAAGAATGCATGAAATGCACTGTAGGCAATTGACCTCAATTCCAAACCCTTTGCTTTTTTGAGGCTGCGTTTCACGTTTTCAGAATAGCCCGCTCTGATTTGCTCAATTCCTTCTTGCCACTGCAGCAACTGATATTTCCCTACAGGATTAGTCAATTGATTATTTTGGGCTGCATCGATATTGAGGTGTAAAAATAATTTTGATTTCAATGCACTTAAATCGGCTATAGACTGACCTGAAAGCAATGGTAAAGAACGCAGGAATAATGGTTGCAAGTAAGCACTCAAGCCATATTTCTTTACGACGGGTATTCTAAAAATGGGTTCTTGCTGCGCGTTGAGCAAGTAGCGCCAGTTCGGATGAAGGATATCTTGCACCCAGGTTTGTTCAAAGAAACCAAAAGTGCCTTGCGAAGCAACTAATTGTTCGTATTTTCGTCTGAGTTCAGGATGTTCGTCAGCTAGGCGCATGTGACACGAAGTTAAGCAAAGCAAAAGAGCAAGCAAGTCATCGTGTAACTTTTTTGCGTATTTTCGTTGAACGCTAACACTTTTTATTTATTCTATATACCATGAAAAAACTAAGTCTTTTTGCCCTCAGCCTCCTGCTTTCAGTAGCAGCTTTTGCTCAACAACCTGCAGCAAAAATTCAAGATCCTAAAACACCTGAAGAACGCGCAAAGTTCCAGACCGAAAAAATGGCCAGCGAACTCCAACTTACTGCAGCCCAAAAAGAGCAAGTTTACACCATCAATTTAGGCATCGCTCAAAAAAATGAAGGCATCCGCACCAGCAACTTTTCCGAAGAAGAAAAACGCAGTATCATCAAATCCAACCACGAAGCTCAAATTGAGATGCTCAAAAACGTGCTGACTGCTGCGCAATTCGAAAAGATGAAAGCCGAAATGAAAGACCATTCACAGGGCGGAAAACAACACAACGAGAAACATTAATTCAAAAAATATTTTTTTAGTTCCAAAAAGGCTCCATTCGGAGCCTTTTTTGTTGCTGATTATTGTCATCTTTGCGCCATGACTTTTCGCGATTTAAATTTAAAGAAACCACTTTGGAATGCCTTGGATGAACTTGGGTATGAAACCCCCACCACTATTCAGGCTGTAAGCTTCAATGTCATGATGTCTGGCAAAGACACCATCGGCATTGCGCAAACCGGAACAGGTAAAACTTTAGCCTATTTATTGCCTTGCTTGTGCATGTGGAAATTCTCCAAAGATCCGCATCCACAAATTTTGATCATTGTCCCGACCCGAGAATTGGTTGCACAAGTAGTCAGTGAAGTCGAGAAATTAACGCCTTACATGAATGTGGCAGTAGGTGGTGTATATGGCGGCACCAACATGAGTACGCAAGCCGCAATGGTTTTACAAGGCTTAGATATCCTTGTGGGTACCCCTGGACGCATCCTGGACCTTGCAGCCAGCGGTTCTTTACAACTCAAGCACATCAAAAAGGTAGTCATCGATGAAGTAGACGAAACCTTGAGCCTAGGTTTTCGACCTCAGTTGTTGCGCATTTTTGAATTTTTGCCAGCCAAGAGACAGCACATGGTCTTTTCTGCAACGCTTTCCGAAGAGGTTGCTGTATTCCTAGAAGATTACTTAACCGCTCCTGAGCGCATTGAGGCGGCGCGCGCTGGCTCACCACTAGAAAAGATTGATCAAGTCGCATACAAAGTCGAAAACTTCTTATCTAAAGTGGCCCTTTTACAGCATTTATTAGACTTCGCTCCAGAAAACTCAAAAATATTGGTGTTTGTTT
>RDZL01000247.1 GCA_004295165.1 Flavobacteriia bacterium | reverse complement strand
CGGCCGTCCATCATGTCCGAAGGGCCAATGATGTCTGCTCCAGCTTGCGCTTGTGCAAGGGTCATGTTGGCTAAAATGGGTAAGGTTTCGTCGTTGAGTATGCGGCCATCTTGAACCAATCCGTCATGACCATCTGAAGAATAAGGATCCATAGCGACGTCTGTCATGACCACCAACTCTGGAAATTCTTTTTTAATTGCCGCAATGGCGTGCAAGTAAAAGTTGTCGTCAGACCAGCTATAAGAGGCCATTTGGTCTTTGTGACGCTCATCTACAGCCGGAAAAATATCTATTGTAGCAATACCAAGTTTGAGGCAAGTCTCCAATTCTGGCAGCAAACGATCTAAAGACCAACGGAAATTATTGGGCAATGAAGCGACTTCATCTTTAATGCCTTTACCGTCTTTGAGAAAAATAGGATAAATGAGGTGCTGCACGCCTAATTGCGTTTCTTCCACCATGTGGCGAATGACGCTATTCTTGCGGTTGCGTCTGGGGCGAATGGTATTCATATGCTTACATGAGCATGCCGCCACAAACATGTAGCGTTTGTCCGGTGATGTAGGCAGAAAGATCAGAGGCCAAGAATACGGTAGCATTCGCAACGTCTACAGGTTGCCCTCCGCGCTTGAGCGGAATGCTATTGCGCCAAGAAGCCACGACGTCTTGATCGAGCACTTCTGTCATTTCAGTTTCTATAAAGCCAGGAGCAATTGCATTGCAACGGATATTGCGCGAGCCCAGCTCTGCAGCAATGGATTTGGTGAATCCAATGAGCCCCGCTTTAGAAGCCGCGTAATTAGACTGCCCAGCATTACCTTTGACACCAACTACTGAACTCATGTTGATAATTGAGCCAGAACGCGCCTTTAGCATCGGCTTTTGAACGGCTTTGGTGAGGTTGAAGGCAGATTTGAGGTTGGTATTGATGACTTCGTCCCATTGCGCTTCTGTCATGCGCATCAAGAGGGTGTCACGGGTAATTCCCGCGTTATTGACAAGTACATCTACGGTTCCAAATGTTGCAACTACGTCGTCTACAAGCTGTTGAGCTTGGTCAAAATCAGATGCATCAGAACGGAAACCTTTGGCAATACCGCCATTGGCTGTAAGTTCGGCCTCGAGGGCACGGGCTTTATCTTCAGATGATAAGTAAGTAAATGCAACAGTTGCGCCTTGTTGTACGCATGTTTCTGCGATTGCTTTACCGATGCCGCGTGAGGCGCCAGTAATTAATACGACTTTGTTGTCTAGTAATCCCATGTTATTTTTTGTTGTTATTTAGGTTCAAAGATAGAAAAGACTTGTTAGAAATGATGCGCAAATCTTCGCGACGAATGCCCTTTCTTTTAAAAGTGGTATCGCAGAGCGAACTGGCATAGTGTGGTGTGACCTCTATCCTACCCGATTTGATGATCGGAAAGACTTCTTCGATTTTTGGTGCGCTGCAATAGGGTGTTTGTCGCTTGCGCAAAGCCACTTGAATGTCTTGCAATAGTCCTGGAGAACCTTCTAATTCCAATTTGGAAATTTGCTTGTCCTGAAGCGTGAATAAATAATTGATTATCGTTTTACGAGGGCCTTCGGACATAGGGCAGTCTAGCCAAACTTCTTGGTTCATGCTGAGCACTTTGTTTGTAGCCCAAAGCACTTTGTAGCGAATGCGAACACTGCGTTGCCCCACACAAAAAGCACCCAAAGTATCTTTTTTGACCAAGTGTTGCATTAATTTGGAAAAAGAATGACCTCCAAAATAAGGATATTCGATTTGAATGCTATCGCAGTTTAGTTTAATATTGAAGTGTTTAATGGGTTCTGCCGTAGCGGATTGCTCGAGGAGCTCAAATTGATCCATGCGCGGGCGGTTTTCTCGGCCACAAGCCAACAGCAGTAAACTCAAAAGTAAAAAGGACCCGACTTTTATAATCATATCACGAGGTTGCCATAAAGATCGTAGTGATCTGCACTGGTGATCAATACACGCGAAAAATCACCCAAACGAACATATCCTTCGGATTTTTTTACCAATACTTCGTTGTCTACCTCAGGAGAGTCAAATTCTGAACGCCCAATAAAGTAGTCGACCT
>RDZL01000174.1 GCA_004295165.1 Flavobacteriia bacterium | reverse complement strand
ACTACGCGTACTTCTTGCTGTTCTGAAACCTTCTCTTGCAAAGGAATTTGAACAATGAGTTCTCGTCCTGAACTGACCTCCACAGTGAGTGTTCTGGCGTCATAAAAAGGTGCAGAAGCATTCAATTGGTGCTTGCCCACTGGTACTTTAGCGATGGTAAACGTTCCGTCAGCGCCAGCTGCAGCCATATATTTTTGACCAGCGACTTCAATAAGTACTTTGGCGCCTGTTAATGGAAAGTTGGTTTCGCTGTCAAACACCGTTCCGCGGACGGTTTGGGTAGGCAACTGTGCGAAAATCAAAAGATTTATAAAAGAAAATAGGAATAGTAATTGTAGTTTCATGGTTAGCAATTTGAAAACGAATATAAAAAAAATTGACAACAATAACATCCAGTCAAGTTTTGCACGGTTTTTGTCTATTGGCGGTTTATCCTTAACTTTAGAAAAAAAATTACATGAAAACTATCGCTCTATTTACGATGCTTGTTGTGGCTCAATTGAGTTTTGCACAAAAAGCGACCCTCACTTGGTACACCGACATGAACGAAGCTACGGCCGTGGCAAAGAAAGAAAACAAACCAATGATGTTGTTCTTTACCGGTTCAGATTGGTGTGGTTGGTGTAAACGATTGCAAAAAGAAGTCTTTAATACGCCAGAATTTCAGGCGTGGGCCAAAGAAAACGTAATTTTAGTTGAACTCGATTTTCCAAGTGCCGCTGTACCACAAACCGAAGCCATCAAAACTCAAAACCGCGCGCTCCAGCAACAATTTGCCGTTCGTGGCTACCCTACTTGTTGGTTCGTTAAGCCTGAAAAACTCAGCGATGGTAAAATCAATTTAGTTCAAATTGGATCTAAAGGCTACGAAGCTGGCGGGCCAGTCAATTGGACCACAGGAGCAGGAATGCTCTTAAAAGGAAACTAAAATCAAGCTTATTAAACGAATTTCAGATCTGAAAATTCGTCGTAATTAAAACCCCTGGATGCCAAGAAGCGAAACAGCTTTTGCTTGCGCATCCAGGGGTCTTTTTCTTTATGGAGTTCTCGCCATTTTCTTTCGGCTACTTCTTTGAGTATACCAAAGTAATCTTCTTGCTCATACAAGTCTGAAACTGCTTGTGCGATCAGGTCGCGATCCAAGCGCTTGAGTAGCAATCCTTGCTTGATTTTATTGACGCCCCAGTGCTTGATGCGCAGCTTGCCAACCGCATAGGCATGGGCAAAACGTACGTCATCTAGAAATTTGTTGTCGATTAGGGAGTTTAGTACTTGCAGTACCTCGCCATCCTCGGCGCCCATGCGCTTGAGTTTTTCTATGACTTCAAAACTACAGCGCTCCTGATAAGCACAAAATGCCTCAGATTTCTGAAGCATTTGTGTAAGGTCATAGGCACGAGGCGCCGACATTTAGAGCGGAATTTCGTTGTTCTCTTTGTCGACGAAAGTGTACTGCAATAAGTGATTGGCAGTTACCCCGCGCACTGGAATCCAGGTTTTGAATTTGAAAAGCCATTGCAACTGACGGCTCCAAAGACCATTTTTGAAAAAGGCCTCTAAATACGGGTGTACTAACAAAGTAATGCCGCGCATGCCGCGGTCATTCATGAGGTAAGCCAAGTTGTTTTCGATTTCTTCTGCAAAAAGGATACTGGCCTGAACCTCGCCGCTCCCGTTACAAGTAGGACAAGTTTCGTGGGTTTGGATATCGGTTTCTGGACGAACGCGTTGGCGCGTGATCTCGATGATGCCAAATTTAGAAGGCGGAATCATGTTGTGCTTGGCACGGTCTGATTTCATGAATTCCTTCATTTTGTCAAAGAGGATCTTGTTGTTTTCGCGCTCGTGCATGTCGATGAAATCGACGCAGATAATGCCGCCCATGTCGCGGAGCTGCAATACGCGTGCAACTTCTTCTGCTGCTTCAATGTTGGTGGAAAGTGCGTTGGATTCTTGGCCATCGGCACCTTTGCGGTTACCGCTATTGACGTCGATAACATGCATGGCTTCGGTGTGCTCAATAATGAGGTAGCCTCCACTTGGCAACGGCACTTTTTTTTTTTTTAATGTTTTGATTTGCTTGTTGATGCCGAAGCGTTCAAAAATACCAATGCGGTTGTCGTAGTGACGAACGATTTTCTCGCGACCTGGTGCAATTTCTGAAATGTAGTCCTTCATTTGAAGGGCCATGGTTTCGTCGTTGACGTGTATATTGGTAAAGTTGCCATTGAGCAAATCGCGCAAAATGGAATTGGTAGTGTTGAGTTCTCCGAGGACGCGACGTGGTGGTTGAGCACCTTTGAGGTTCGCGTGGAGGGTGCGCCATTTTTCTAAAAGGTTGCTCAGATCGGCCTCGAGGTCGGCGGTCGATTTGTTTTCGGCAACGGTACGAATAATGACACCAAAATTCTTGGGCTTGATGCGGTCCATGAGTTCTTTCAAACGCTCCTTTTCGGCGCTGTCTTTGATTTTTTGACTCACAGAAATTTTCTCTGAAAAGGGTACGAGAACTAGATAGCGGCCAGCGAGCGTCACTTCGGAGCTCAAGCGTGGGCCTTTTTGAGAAATGGGTTCTTTGGCCACCTGAACGAGGATGGCTTGGGAAGAAGATAAGGTATTGGATACTTTGCCTTCTTTTGAAATTTCTTTTTCTAGTTTGAAGTATTGGAGGTCTGCAACATTTTGCTTTCCGCTGATGCTTTCTTTTACGTATTTTGAGAAAGATACGTATTGTGGGCCGAGGTCGTGGTAATGTAAAAAGGCGTCTTTTTCATATCCGACATCAACAAAAGCCGCGTTGAGGCCATTGGCAACACGACGTACCCGTCCGAGATAGATGTCGCCTACAGAGAAGTCTGTGTTGCCGCGATCTTCGTGCAACTCAATTAACTTCCCGTCGCGCAGCAATGCTATCCAGACGCCGTTTGAACGGGCGTCTACAACGAGTTCTAAATTCACTTGAAATTGTTTATAGGTGAAACAATGAAAGCTCAAAGAAATATCAATGAGCTCTCTATGCGTTTACATGAAAGAAAGAAGGATTATTTCTTCTTCTTGTGGCGATTTTTTCTAAGTCTTTTTTTACGCTTGTGCGTCGCCATCTTATGTCTTTTTCTTTTTTTACCGCTTGGCATAATGAGAAGGTTATATGTTTAGTACTTTGTTACAAATAAAAAATGCACCCCCGCTAAGGGAGTGCAAAGGTAATACAAATTTCAGAAAAAAAGAAAACTTATTTTACTTTAACCTTGTTCTTAACCTCGTCTACAAAGGTTTTAGAAGGCTTGAAAGATGGGATGTTGTGCGCTGGAATGATGATTGTGGTGTTTTTAGAGATGTTGCGTCCTGTTTTTTGAGCGCGCTCCTTGACCACAAAACTTCCAAACCCACGTAGGTACACGTTTTTTCCGTCTGCCATAGAAGCTTTGATGTTGTTCATAAAAGCTTCTACTGCACGAAGTGCTTCTGCTCTTTCCAATCCGGTTTCTTCTGCAATGTTTGCAACGATATCCGCTTTTGTCATATCTCTGAGTTAATTGATTTGGTGATTAATTGCGGGGGCAAAAATACTCCACAGAAAGTATATATGCGTAATTTTCGGACAAAATTTCTAAAATAAATTATGAACGCACTTCGGCAAGCACTTCAAGACTGGTACAAAGTGCGGCAGCGAGACCTGCCTTGGAGACACACCCAAGACCCGTATTTCATTTGGTTGAGCGAAATCATTTTACAACAAACGCGCGTAGATCAAGGCTTGCCTTATTACCTGAAATTCACAGCGGCCTTTCCTACGGTAAAGGACTTGGCAAATGCTTCACAACAAGAAGTACTCAATTTGTGGCAGGGCTTAGGTTACTACAGCCGTGGGCGCAATCTACATGCGACTGCCCAGCAAATCACACGCGACTTCAACGGCGTATTCCCAGACTCACATGAAGGATTGTTGAAATTAAAAGGCGTCGGGCCATACACGGCTGCGGCTATTGCTTCGTTTGCCTACAATTTGCCTCATGCAGTTGTGGATGGCAATGTCTTTCGGGTCTTGAGTCGGTATTTTGGCGTAGACCTAGCGATCAATTCACCAGAGGGTAAACGCCAATTTGAAGCGCTGGCTGGCGAGCTATTGGATAGGTATAACCCAGCGCTACACAACCAAGCAATTATGGAATTCGGTGCGCTGCAGTGCAAGCCCGTTTCGCCAAATTGTGCGGTTTGTCCGGTCCAAGAATCCTGCATGGCCTTGCTTTCAAATAAAGTTGCTCAACTTCCGATTAAACTTAAAAAAGTCAAGGTCAGGAAGCGGTTTTTTGTCTATCATATCCTGGCGAATGCGCAAAACCAACTCGCTTTTCAACGCCGTGCGCCCAAGGATATTTGGGAAGGCTTGTTTGAATTTCCACTCGTAGAATTTGACAATTCGGAGGACATGCATGCCTATTTAGAGGATAAACTTGTTATTGGAGCCAAGTTTCAGCATGTCTTGACGCATCAAAGAATAGAAGCTTATTTCATCAAGACCTCAATGAAAGACAGTGCCAAGGCAAATTATTTGATGCTCGATTTAATGGCCTTGGAAGACCATCCGATACCGCGCTTGATCGACAAATTCCTGATTGCACATAGCAGCGAATTATTTTAGAGCAGGCAGCTTCATTCTTTTTAACTTTGTACAAAATCAACAAGATGTTAGTTCTGACTAAAAAATCAAAAAACACACCGAATGCAGTAGTCCGTTTTATCGCGAAAACCGACGGCGGCAAAGATTTCGATTATTTCAAGACCCAAGAAGGCTTTGCTTTTGAAATTCAGGGAGGTCAAGATTTAGAACAAATTCGCATTCATGCCCATACAATTGAAAAACACTTACACGGCGCCCAACAGTCGCTTTTACTCGAAAACGGAACCTCTGATGAAGCTTATGCTTTGCTAGAAGGTCTTTTGCTTTCCAGTTACCGCTTTACCCAACATTTCAGCAAGCCCGAGACCGCCAAATTCACTGAAGTAGTGATCAAAGCTAATGTGAGCGCAGCACAAATCACCGAACTCCAACACATGGCCAAAGCGGTATTCAAAGCGCGCGATCTCGTCAACACACCCGTATCACACCTCAACGCCGAGCAACTTGCGCAAGCGGTTGTCGAGATGGGAGAGGAAGCTGACTTTGATGTCAAAGTGCTCGAAGAAACGCAAATCGAAACCCTCAAGATGGGCGGTTTGCTTGCCGTGAACAAAGGATCTATTGATCCGCCTACATTTACCATTGCCGAATACAAGCCCAAAAATGCCACCAACAAACAACCAATTGTGTTGGTCGGAAAAGGCGTTGTTTACGATACTGGAGGTCTCAGCTTGAAGCCAACGCCAGGCAGTATGGACACCATGAAAGGCGATATGGCGGGTGCGGCCACCATGGCAGCTGTTGTTTATTTAGCGGCTTTGCAAAAATTACCAGTGCATATCGTAGCGCTCTTGCCCGCCACAGACAATCGTCCGGGGGGCAACGCGTATGCGCCTGGCGATGTCATTACAATGTTTGACGGCACCACAGTTGAGGTGCTCAATACGGACGCAGAGGGCCGCATGATCCTCGCAGACGCGTTGGCTTACTCCAAAAAATTCAAGCCTGCACTTGTCATCGACGCAGCTACACTCACCGGCGCAGCACTCCGTGCAATCGGCACCGAAGCAAGCATCGTGATGGGCAACGCAGCAGACAGCATCTTTGAAAACCTCGAGAAAAGCGCTACTGCAGTTCACGAGCGCGTGGTTCGCTTCCCTTTCTGGGACGACTACAAAAAACACATGAAATCCAAGATTGCCGACCTTAAAAATATTGGCGGGCCAAACGCCGGCATGATTTCAGCCGGAAAATTCTTAGAACATTTCGTTGAAGCACCTTATATCCACATGGATATCGCAGGTCCAGCTTGGCTAGATGCCCCTGAAAACTACAAAGGCGAGGGCGGAACAGGCGCCGGCATCCGTTTGCTTTACCACTTTCTTAAAACGAACAACATTTAATGGAAAAAGAAACCAAAGATAAAGAGGTAAAGGACAAAGAACAGTCCAATAAAGCCCTGATCAAAGTCGGTATTACTTTAGGCGACATCAATGGAGTTGGGCCTGAAATTATTGTCAAAGCCCTTCACGACAACCGCATTTTAACGGATATCATCCCAGTTGTCTACGGCTCTAACAAAGTCATTTCGCACTACAAAAAACAACTCAATTTACACGAGTTCAGCTACGCTACTTGTAAAAGTGCTGCTGAAATCAACTCCAAAAAAGTCAATATCATCAATGTTTGGCAAGACGAAGTAGAAATTGAACCCGGTGTATCAAACGCCGACGGCGGCAAATACGCACTTTTATCGCTCGAAGCCGCCACCAAAGATCTATCCGAGGGCAAAATTGACGTGCTCGTTACCGCTCCTTTCTCCAAAGAAAATGTTGCAAAAGCGGGTTTCAACTTTCCTGGCCACACCGAATACCTCGCAGAAATGTCGGGTGCTAAAGAGGCACTCATGGTACTCGTTTCTGGCAATTTGCGCGTGGCGCTCGTGACCACCCACATTCCAATCAAAGACATTTCAAGTCAGTTACAAAAAGACCTGATTGTCTCTAAAATTGAAGCCTTTGAGCAAAGTCTCAAAAAAGATTTTGGACTCATCAGACCAAGAATAGCTGTATTCGGACTCAATCCACACGCCGGTGAAAACGGCAAAATTGGTGAAGAAGAACAACAAACCATTATTCCAGCTATTCAAGCTGCCAAACAAAAAGGAATTTTAGCATTTGGGCCCTACCCTGCCGATGGTTTCTTTGGTTCGCCGCTGCGTCAACAATTTGACGGTGTGCTCGCCATGTACCACGACCAAGGATTAGCTGCATTTAAAGCGTTATGCTTTGACGACGGCGTCAACTTCACAGCTGGCCTGCCAATTGTGCGCACCAGCCCAGATCACGGCACCGCTTTTGACATCGCTGGCAAGATGCTCGCCGACGAACAAAGCCTGCGCAGCGCCATCTTTTTAGCAGTAGATATCTACCGAAAAAGAAAGGTTTTTAAAGAAATTCATGCCAATCCGTTGGCTTTTTCTAAGGACGAAAAAGGGAAGAAGGAACAAGAACGTGCCGACTGATTTTAAAAATCCAAAATAAATCCTTAATTTTGCCCTTTCGTTTTCGTCAGTGAAATATTCAGCATGAAAAGTCCATTCGCCATACCCTTTGTAGGCTTAAAGCTAGGGCTTCACGAGTTTGAATTTGACATTGACAAATCGTTCTTTGAATCATTGCCTTATTCGCTCATCGAAAACGGTCGGCTCACTGCCTACCTCGAGTTAGAAAAGAAAGAAACCATGCTCATCGCCAATATAGGTGTAGTTGGTTTTATCTTTACCGATTGCGATCGCTGCACGGAGCCTCTCACTGAGGAAATCGACGGAGAATTCACGCTCTACTACACATTTGGAGAAGAAGAATCCGAAGACGAAAACCTCATTGTTATTGCCCCTGAAAGCTATCAAATCGACCTCACTCAGCCTTTGTATGAGCTAATTAGTCTTTCTTTACCTGCCAAAATGGTACACGAAGAAGGAGAATGCAACGAAGAAATGGTGGAATTGATCAACAAATACCAACAACCTTCTTCCGATTCAAAACCCGATGAAGACGACATAGACCCAAGGTGGTCTGCACTTAAGAATTTAAATTAAATAGATATAAATTAACAAAAATGGCGCATCCTAAACGCAGAATATCGACCACACGTCGTGACAAACGTAGAACTCACAAGAAAGCGACTGCTAACAACGTAGCTACTTGCCCTACAACAGGACAACCACACTTGTTTCACCATGCACACTGGCATGAAGGCAAACTTTACTACAAAGGAAAAGTTGTAGCTGAGAAAACCACTGACTCCGTAGAGGAGGTTCAGTAAGCTCTAATTTTCTCCCATGAGGATTGGGCTTGATGTTTCCGGTGGCGATTTCGCTCCGCAAGCGACAATTGATGGTGCATTATTAGCCAAACAAGTTTTGGGTAATGATGTCACTATTGTTTTGTTTGGTGACGAACTCGTTATTCAAAAAGAATTAGCCAGCCGCGCGCAAAGTGCCGAGCTGTTCGAAATCGTACATGCTCCAGAAGTCATTACTTACCATGACCACCCAACCCGAGCGCTTCCCAAGAAACCCAACAGTTCCATTGCCGTAGGCTTTGAAATGCTTGCCAAAGGACTCATTGATGTCTTTGCCAGCAACGGCAACACAGGCGCGATGCTCGTGGGTTCCATGTACAAACTCAACACCGTTCCAGGTGTCATTCGTCCGTGTATCACCTCTACTTTACCAAACATTGACGGTGGTAAATCACTTTTACTAGACGTCGGTTCCAACGCAGATTGCAAATCTGACGTGCTCTATCAATTTGCCGTTCTCGGTTCTGTGTACGCAGCGAATGTATTAGGTATAGAAAACCCTAAAGTGGCCCTGCTCAATATCGGCGAGGAAGACTCCAAAGGCAATCTGCTCTCAATTGCTACTTATAAATTATTAGCAGAATCCGACGAACTGAATTTTACCGGCAACATTGAAGGTCGCGACCTCTTTACAGGTGTGGCAGATGTCATCGTTTGCGACGGCTTTACAGGCAACGTCGTCCTCAAAGAGGCGGAAGGTATCTTTAATTTAATGAAACTACGCGGCATCAAAGACGACTACTTTGACCGCTTCAATTACGAAAACTACGGAGGCACACCAGTTCTAGGTGTCAAAGGCAACGCCATTATTGGCCACGGCATCTCCAACGATATCGCTGTCAAAAACATGTTGCTCCATGCACATGATGTCGTGAGTTCAAATCTTACAGAAAAAATTAACGAAGCTTTTAACTAACATGGGTAAAATTACCGCTGCTATTACCGCCGTTCAAGGCTATGTGCCAGAACATATCTTATCAAACGAAGATTTAGCCAAGTTGGTAGATACTTCTGATGAGTGGATTACCTCCCGAACCGGTATCAAAGAACGCCGCATCATGAAAGACGGCGCGAGTTCTGATATGGCTGCTGCTGCGGTCAAAGCGTTACTCGAGAAAAAAGGTATTGACCCGCTCGAAATCGAATTAGTTATTGTTGGAACCGTAACACCGGATCATCCTTTCCCAAGCACAGCAAACATTGTCTGTGACAAAGTAGGTATGAAAAACGCCTGGAGTTATGATGTCAATGCAGCATGTTCTGGCTTTTTGTATGCACTTTCTACCGGATCTCAATTTATTGAGTCGGGTAAACACAAAAAAGTAATCGTTATTGGCGTCGACAAAATGACCTCCATCATCGACTACCAAGACCGCACTACATGTGTCATCTTCGGCGACGGCGCAGGTGCCGTATTACTAGAGCCAAATGAAGAAGGCAATGGCGTCATGGACTTCATCTTGCGCAGCGACGGTGCAGGCCGACAATACTTACAACAACCTGCCGGTGGCTCGGCTATGCCCGCTTCAGTAGAAACTGTGGAAAACCGCATGCATTATGTCAAGCAAGAAGGTCAAGCTGTCTTCAAATTTGCGGTAACCAACATGGCAGATGTTTCTGCTGAAATCATGGAACGCAATAACTTAACAAGCGACGACGTCAGTTGGTTGGTTCCACACCAAGCGAATCTGCGCATCATTGATGCCACAGCAAACCGCATGGGCCTCACCAAAGAAAAAGTTATGATCAACATCCAGCGTTATGGCAACACCACCGCTGGTACTTTACCACTTTGCTTATGGGATTACGAAAGCCAACTTAAAAAAGGCGACGTACTCATTCTTTCTGCCTTTGGCGGCGGCTTCACTTGGGGTGCCATTTACCTCAAATGGGCCTACAATTCATAATTAAATTAACTTTGAAAAAAATTATACCATGAATTTAGAAGAAATCAAAGACCTCATCAAATTGGTGTCCAAATCCGGACTCGGCAAAGTTGAAATCGAAAGAGAAGGTTTTCGTATTTCCATTAAAGGAAGTCAGTCTGAGCCAATCATGTACCAAGCTGCGCCAATGGTAGCTGCACCAGTTGCGCCTGCAGCTGCACCTGCACCTGTTTCGGCAAGTGCTGCCCCTGCGAGCACAGAATCCAACACCTCCGATGACAGCAAATACATCACTGTCAAATCACCAATGATCGGTACTTTTTATCGTACACCAGGCCCAGATAAAGACGCTTTTGTCAATGTCGGAGACAGCATCCAAAGCGGAGACAAAGTTTGTATCATTGAAGCCATGAAAACATTCAATGAAATTGAAGCCGAAATCTCTGGTAAAATCGTAAAAGTACTCGTAGACAACGCTAGTCCTGTAGATTACGACCAACCATTATTCTTGGTTGATCCAGCCTAAAAACCAAAACATGTTTAAAAAAATATTGATTGCCAATCGCGGCGAAATTGCGCTGCGCGTGATTCGCACCTGTAAAGAAATGGGCATCAAGACGGTGGCCGTTTATTCAACCGCCGACAAAGACAGCCTGCCCGTTCGCTTCGCAGACGAAGCAGTTTGTATTGGCCCTCCAACCAGTGCGCTGTCTTATTTGAGCATCCCCAACATTATTGCTGCGGCTGAAATCACGAACGCCGATGCCATCCATCCAGGCTACGGATTCTTGTCTGAAAACGAAAAGTTTTCTAAAGTTTGTCAGGAGCACGGTATCAAATTCATCGGTGCACTCCCAGAGCAAATTGCCGGAATGGGAGACAAAGCCACAGCGAAAGCCACCATGATTGCAGCTGGCGTGCCTTGTATACCAGGTTCTAAAGGTTTGTTAAAAGATCTAGACGATGCCTTTGCAACGGCAGAAGTTGTTAAATACCCAGTCATCTTGAAAGCTACCGCAGGTGGTGGTGGAAAAGGCATGC
>RDZL01000073.1 GCA_004295165.1 Flavobacteriia bacterium | reverse complement strand
GTCTGTAGGGCTAGGATTCAAGTTTTTGAAATGGATTTTCGCCCAAGCCATTGCTTTTGTATTCAAATCAAAAATGTTGTCTGTCTTGATGCTGAGCTCTGAATAATACACTTCTCTCTCGATTGGAAAGTACAAATCTTTTTGTACGCGCAAAATATAGCGTTCCATGCGTTCTCTTGGCACTTCAAATTTATAAGTACCCGTGCTTGATAGCGTGCTGCTTTGTACGAAAATTTCGTCTGAGGTGCCGATTGGCACTTTATAAAGTTTGATTTCAGCGCCTTCCAGGCCTTGGTTGAACGTAAGGTCGGTAACGGTACCTATAAATACAAAGCTACCCGTTCCTTTTTCACAGCTGAACAGGCCAAGTAGTAGACAAATGACGAAAACTAAGCGTTCCATGTGTCGAGCAATTGCATATTTTCTTTCGGGACAAAAAGATAATCGCCGCCAAAATGAACGGTGCTTTCTACCTTACACTTGTTTTGATCAATACCGCAACGTACGTACGCTAGTTTTTCAAAAAAGGCAAAGAGTGTGGTTTCGTTTTTGGGGTCAATTTCAAGTTGTACGATGGGGCGTTTGCTCGCAAGTACAGCTTCGAGGAGCTCAAAAACTTCCCATTCGTGGCCTTCAATATCACATTTGATGTAGTCGATGCGCTCAAAAGTGTGGAAAAAATCAGAAGTATTTACCATTTGAACATTTTGAGTGCGTTCGGTGGTGCTTTTTTCTTCTGGTCGCATGATGTGTGGGAGGCCCGTGCGCAGCATGCCGTTGGTTTGCGGAAGTACCATGGTAATGCTGCCGGCTTCTTTGCCTAGCGCCACGTTGTGCAACTCTACATTTTCCTGGTGCCCAATAAAATGAGCTAAGATGGCATGAAATTGAGGCAGCGGTTCTATGGCAATGACTTTTCCCTTGTTGGCCAAACGCGCAAAATTCTTAGCAAAGTAGCCGAGATTTGCACCGATGTCGATCACAACGAATTCGGGCTTGATGATGCGCTTGATGAAATAATGAAATTTGAAGGCTTCTTTATTTTTGAGTAAGCCTAAATCATAGAGCAGGTAAAAGAACCGATGCAAGGTAAGTAGGTAGGCCCTTTCGGGCAAGATCATGTAAAGCAATTTCTTCATGCTGATTCTTTCATTCAAAAGTACAATTATTTCTATTTTTAACGAATGAAAATTACCTTGTTCATTTCTTTTGTTTGTTGTATAGCTCTTCAAGGCGCTGCACAACTCCAACTCGATCAAATTATGAAAGGCCCTGGCTTTGTTGGCGCCTTGCCAGAGTCTCCGGAATGGTCTTTAGATGGCAAACAAATTTATTATTGGAGTAAACACCCCGATTCCTTAAAGCCCAATTATTATGGCTACCAATTGCAAAATGCACAAACCAAAGAGCTCAATGCGCAAGAATGGCAAAGCCGCTGGGTTTGGACGGCTGGCCAAGGCGCGCTCAATCAGGTGCGTATTTTTGAAAACCAACTGCAATTTAATGATTTAGCCAGCAAGCAAGTCAGGTCTTTTCCATTTTTTACCGATGATATTTGGAACCTACAACTACAAAACAAAGCACAAACTGTTGTTTTTCAGCGGGATCAAAGTTTGTTTGTCTTTGACCTTCAATATGGTCTGGCCAAAAGTTTAGTTACTTACCAAAAAGCTAAATCCGAAAAGCCTGCCGCCGACGGCTTGTCTCAAACCGAACTTGACTATTTTGAAAGCATTCGCAAACAAGCATTGCAAAGTACAAAGATCGATTTGCCTAAGGTCAAATTCCTTCCATTTGAACCACAAGGCACATTGCAAATCGACCCAACAGCACATTTTGTATTGCTCAAGCAAGAACAGGAACCCGATGTCAAACCAACAGAAGTGCCACATTACATTGCTGCTGATGCACATGTGTTCAATGAAAAATCACGCGGCAAGGTGTCAAATGAAGAACCTTCTCAGCGTTTATTTCTTCATAATTTGCATTCCGACTCTTTAGTAGAGCTCGATTTTTCTGGACTTACACAATTAAATACCCAAGACCGCGCCCTTATTTTTCATCCGGTCATCTTTGCCAAAACCAGCGCACTTGCTTTATTGGACATCCGCAGTGCCGACAACAAAGA
>RDZL01000173.1 GCA_004295165.1 Flavobacteriia bacterium | reverse complement strand
ACATGGCCAACCGCCATGACATCGAAGTGTTGTTGCACGCTATGTTCATGAAGCTTCAACTCAAAATGAAAAAACAAGAAATCAGTGCCGAAACAGAAGAGGCCTTTGATTTATTTCGCATTCAGCTGGCCTATTTGTCCAAAAATTATCAGCGCATGAAAGCTGGCGAACTCAATTTCGTTCAGAATTGATTTTTTGGAAAGCTACTCATTGGGGTAAAGCTTTTTTGGTCAGCGTCAATTTCATAGACCAAATGATTTAGGCCATTACTCAAAATGAGACATGCGGCTCCGATTATTTTCTGGTAAGTAGATATTTGAATAAACACCTCGTGGCTGAGCTTTATTTGTGGTGCTTTGCATTCCACTAATATTGCTGCTTCAAATTGTGCATTATATACAACCACATCCCAACGTCGCGTAAATCCATCGTATTGGATTTGCTTTTCTACGGCAATTTTTTCTATCGGATAACCCTGATGTAAGTGGAGATAAGAAATCAGGTGTTGGCGCACCCATTCTTCTGGGGTAAGTATAATTTGCTTTTTGCGAACCAAACAATTGACGAATATTCGTCCTGCCTTGCTGCTCAGTTTTAAAGGTGCAGGCGGCAAATTCAGAGGCTGCAATAAGGACATCAGATACCTGGTAGAATGAGGTGGATATCTTTGTATTGGAGGTCAAATACCTTTCCTAAGACTTCATTTGTGAGAATACCCCGGAACATATAGACACCATTTCTGAATCCTGGATGTGTTCTGATGAGGTCGGGAACGCCGCCGCGCTCACCCATTTCTAAGAGTAAAGGGGAAAGTGTATTGGATAGGGCAAAAGAGGCCGTTCTTGATACGCGAGACGCAATATTTGGCACACAATAGTGCGTGACACCGTGCTTTACAAATGTGGGTTCGCTGTGGTTAGTGATTTTGGATGTCTCAAAACAACCGCCCTGATCAATACTGACATCTAGGACAACCGATCCGGGTTTCATTTGTGAGATCATGTCCTCAGTAACCACGCAGGGTGTGCGGCCAATAGTGGAGCGCAAGGCGCCAATTACAACATCTGCTCGCCTAACTGCCTTCGCCAACACTTTTGGTTGTAAAACAGACGTATAAACGCGCTGTCCTAAATCATTTTGAAGACGGCGCAGCCTAGAGAGCGAGTTGTCAAATATTTTGACTGATGCGCCCAAGCCCAATGCTGCTCTTGTGGCAAATTCACCAACGGTGCCTGCACCGAGTACAACAATTTCTGTGGGCTGCACACCTGCAATTCCGCCGAGCATGAGGCCTTTGCCTTCAGAGAAAGAAGAGAGAAGTTCGCCTGCTACAATTATAGAGGTGGTGCCTGCAATTTCACTCATGGTGCGCACAATAGAGAAAACGCCTTCTTCGTCACGGATGTAATCCCAGGCGATGGCTGTTATTTTTTTGGCACTGAGTTGTTGTAAAATTTCTTTGGGTTGGGTAGCGAGTTGTAGTGCCGAAATAAAGGTTTGATTACCTGGCATAAGTGCAATTTCTTCTTCTGAAGGTGGCGCAACTTTGAGGATGATATCCGATTGGTACACGCCCTTGCGGTCATAGATAATTTGTGCTCCTGCTTCACTGTATTCGTTGTCTGTGAAGTGTGCTCCTTCGCCAGCTTTGCTTTCAAGGAGTACTTGGTGACCGTTGGCAACGAGCAAACTGACCGCCTCTGGAACCAAAGCAACTCTTCTCTCTTGGAAAGAGGTTTCTTTGGGAATGCCGATGAGCAGCTCGCCCTTTTTTCTGCGTACCTCAAGAAGGTCTTCTTTGGGCATAAGGGCACCTTGTTGGATTAAGGTTTTGAGCAAGTGTGGATCAGTGGTCATAGCGCAGCGTGATTTCTCGAGTTTGGTCAGGTTCTATACGAATATACAGCCTAAAGTGCGGATTTGGAATAATCGCCTCGATTTTTTGTGGCCATTCGACTAAAAAACAAGCATTTTCTTCGAAGAGTTCTTCTAGGCCGAGGTTGTGAATTTCTTGCTCATTTTCAATGCGATAGCAATCGAGGTGGTAAACCGTTCCCTTTTGCGGGCTGTCATAAGGTTGTATCAGCGCAAAAGTGGGTGAGCCTTCAAAGTGTGCTACCGCCGCAACTTCGAGTAAAGCCCTAACTAATGTTGTTTTGCCGCAGCCCATTTCAGCTTCAAGTGCCACAAAACAGGGCTCGGGTAGCAGAGACCAAATTGCTTTGGCAATTGTCGGCAGCTGCTCAAGACTCACCCCAGGCCAAAAACCGATAGTTTCAGTGGCCATGATAGGAGCTTACTTGGTTGTCGGCCCATTGCAAGAGTTCTAGTTTTTCGGTGTCAAAGCGGGCAAAAGTATAGTATTGCAACCAATCTCCGGTATTGACATAAAGCGCGTTTTCGTGCGCTAGATATAATGGAAGATGGCGATGTCCAAAAATATAGAAGTCGTGGTGTTTTGTTTGCGCTTGTTCTTGCACATATTGAAAGAGCCATTCGTCTTGCGGACCTGTATATTGAGCGTCTTTGGATCCGCCATTAGCTCGGCTTCTGCGCGATAAAAAACTTGCCAAACCTATTCCGAAATTAGGATGTAACCTGGCGAATAGCCATTGACATAGGCGGCTTCTGAAAAAGCGTTTGAGTACTTTGTATTTATAGTCTCCGGGGCCTAATCCGTCGCCGTGGTGCAAATAAAATTGTTTGTCGGCATAGCTAAAGATATGCGCATCGCTGTGCAGGATGAGGCCTAATTCTTTTTCAAAATAATCAAAGACCCACATGTCGTGGTTGCCCTTGAAAAAGTGAATTTCAATACCAGCATCTGAAAGTTCAGCAATTTTGCCCAAAAGCCTAGTGTAGCCTTTAGGTACAACAGTTTTGTACTCAAACCAGAAGTCAAATACATCGCCCAGCAGATAAATGGCCTTTGCGCTTGGTTTGATATGATCTAGCCAGTTGATAAAAGCCTTTTCTCTGGCAGCACTTTTTTGTTCATTGGGTGCGCCCAAATGAAGGTCAGAGGCAAAATAGAGGTATTTAGGCTGCGTTGCCATTAGAAACCAAAGATTTGCTGAAGGGCTTGTTCGAGGGCAGCACCTCTTAGGTTGGTGGCAATGACCCTACCTTCTTTGTCAAGTAAAACGGTAAAAGGGATGGACTGAACGCCGTAAAGTTTAGCCACCTTACTTTGCCATCCGCCGAGATCGCTCACGTGGTTAGGCCAGACCAATTGATCCGCAGCAATTGCCGCGAGCCATTTGTCTTTGTTGGAGTCCAGGGAAACACTCATGACGGTGAAGCCCGCATCTTTGTATTTTTGGTAGTTCTTGACCACATTGGGGTTTTCTGCACGGCAGGGCCCACACCAAGAAGCCCAGAAGTCGAGCAATACCACTTGGCCTTTTAGGTCTGAAAGTTTCATCTGTTTTTTGCCATCTGTGCGCAGCTCTTCAAAGTCAGGCACTAGTTTGCCTCGCGCAAAGGGGTCTGCGGCCTCGCGCTCTTGTTTTTTGGCAACATATTGTCTGTAAAGGTTTTGAACAATTGCACTTTGTCCAAAACTTTGATACAGCGCTAACATAAGTTTTTCGTAAGATGCAAAGTCTTGGTCAATTTGCATGCTGCTAAGTGGCAAAATGAGGGCCGCTGAGTTGGCGTACATCCCGACATAACTCTGAAGTGCTGTCTGGAACTGGCTGTAGGCTTGGGTCATGTAGCTATTGATCTCTGCTTCCTTACTTGGGTCCGTTTTGATGGCCAAAAGCGCGGAGTCTGCTTTGTTCCTCCAATTGGCATTGAGCACTACATATTCATACATTTGACGAGATTCCTCGGAATTGACAAAATTGCAAAATTGGAGGAGGTTTCGGCCGTCGCCAAAAATCTGGATAGGCGTGGTGTCGCGGATGACGATATTGAGGGAGTTTTGACCGATGCGTAAAATATAGTAGTCAGGGCCAGCAAGTACGCCTTTGAGTTCAAAATTCCCTTTGGCAGAGACCGGACTGGCGTAATAATCTTTAAAAGTGCTACCGAATTGTTGGGATAAATAAACTGAATCTGCGCCGCTCGAAAAAATCTGCCCACTGATTTTAAAAGGCTGGCCTTGTCCAAAACAAAGCAGGGGTAACAGCAAAAGAAGAATGAGACAGCGGTTCATGTTATTTGAATATTTGAGCTAATTTATCTTGGAGTTTTTGACCTCTCAGGTTGGTACCTATTATTTTACCATCTGGATTGACCAATACGGTGTAAGGGATGCCGTCAAATTGATACAATTGAGGAAGATTTGACTTCCAGCCCAAAGCTTCATTTACTTGGTCTGGCCAGCTCATTCCAAAGGTTTTGATGCCTTCTTGCCATTTGTTTTTGTCTTCGTCTAAAGAAACGCTAAATACTGTGAAGCCTTTATTTTTGTATTTATTGTATGCGGCAATGACATTGGGCATTTCGGTCTTGCAGGGCCCGCACCAAGAAGCCCAGAAATCAATTAAAACATATTTGCCTTTTAAGGAACTCAAGGAGCGTGTTTTCCCTGTAGGGTCTGGGAGTGCAATTTCAGGAGCAGACATACTGCCGTTGGTCATTTGGGTGTAGGCAAAAAAGGCGTCCTCAATTTGGGCATATTGCGCCTGCATGTTTTGACTTGCCGCTTGCCCTGGAAAGCGTTGTGCATAAGCTGCGCTTAATTTTTCTAAGGTGGTCAAGTGAAAGGCATCCCAATCTTCAAAGCCAGTAGTGGGAAGTAAATTCATGCTGAGCATGATGTTCAACGGACTGCTCAAATCTTGGTTTATCGCCTTGACACAAAACGCTTCATAGCTTGCTTTTGCGGCTGTGTATGCTGCATTGATAGCGTCTTGATCGAGTTTGCGTGGGTTTTGCTGCAATTCGTTTTGGGTCGTTTCAAATCGGTTGGTTGCCCGCAATAATTCTGCATAGGTACGAGCCCATTTGACGCCGCCTAAACCTGGTTTGAAGCTGTAGTCGTTGAGTCGACAGCGCAGTGAGATGCGGTCGGTAGGTTGCAAGGGCAGCCAAAGTGTGCTGCCGTTCAAATCTGAGATGCGCAAATTGTAAAGCCCGAGCCCCGGAATGTTGGCGGGGAGTTCAAAAGATCCGTCTGCTGCAATTTCGGTTTGGGCAACGGAAATGACACCGCGGTCGCTAGGGGCTTCCAAAAAGAGTTGTAGGCCTCCAGCACCTTGGATTTGTCCGCTGATGAAGAGATTTTCTTCGAGTCCGTTTTTTTCGAGCTCAGAGCGATTGACATACCACAAGATGAGTCCTCCAATGGCCGCTAGAAGGATAATCCAAACTAATTTTTTATTGGATTTCAGAAAGGACATTAGTTTTCAAGTTTTTGTCTGAGTAGTCCGTTTGCCGCCTTAGGATCGGCTTTACCGCCAGAAACCTTCATGAGTTGGCCCATAAAAAACCCGATGAGTTGTTTTTCTCCGCTTCTGTATCGACTGACTTCGTCCGGATTTTGCGCAATGACGGTATCGATGAAACCTTCGATGACCGTGCTATCTGAACTCTGGATGAGGTTGAGTCTTTCGGCGATTTCTAAAGGTGTTTCTGTGCTTTCAAAGAGCGCTGGAAACAAACGTTGGGCTGCGATTGAGTTGGATATTTTGCCTTGATCGATGAGCTCAATTAAAGCAGCGATGCGTTGTGCTTCGATAGGGAAGGCCGAGATATCGACACCTTGCTCATTGAGGTAAGATTTGATTTCACCCATGAGCCAATTGGCTGCAGCTTTGTAGTTTTTGGTGGCACTGATGAGCGCTTCGTAATACAGCGCCAAACCTTTTTGATCGGTGATATTATAAGCGTCGTAATCGCTAAGTCCATATGTTTTGGTGTAGCGCTCGAATAGTGCGTTAGGCAAAGCCGGCATGTCTTTGGCGATCTGTGCAATTTGATCCGAACTAACCGTAATAGGAGGAAGGTCGGGTTCTGGGAAGTAGCGGTAGTCGTTGGCGGCTTCTTTGGTACGCATGGAGATGGTGCTGCCTTTAAGCGCATCAAAAGCACGTGTTTCTTGGGTCAGCGGCTCGCCGTTTTCGAGTGCCTCAATTTGGCGGGTGATTTCAAATTCTATAGCTCTTTGAACGTTTCGAATAGAGTTCATGTTTTTGACCTCTACCTTGGTTCCAAATTCTTGAGCACCTACCAAACGCACAGAAACATTGGCATCGCAGCGCATAGAACCTTCTTCCATATTGCCGTCGCAGATATCGAGGTAGCGCAATAGTTTGCGCACTTCTGTGAGGTAGTTGTATGCTTCAGTAGACGAACGTAAATCGGGTTCGGACACGATCTCGAGTAGGGGCGTGCCGGCGCGGTTGAGGTCCACGAGGGTGTCGTAGACATCGACGTCGTGGATGCTTTTGCCCGCATCTTCTTCCATGTGAATGCGCGTAAGTCCGATGGATTTCTGAGTGCCGTCTTCGGTGCGGATCAGGATTTGCCCACCCGTACAAATAGGGGTGGTGTCTTGGGTTATTTGATAACCTTTTGGAAGGTCAGGGTAGAAATAGTTTTTGCGCGCAAAGTGTTGTGCGGGGGCAATCTGACATCCACAGGCGAGCCCGAGTCTGATGGCAAAATCAATTGTTTTGCGGTTCATGACGGGTAAGGTGCCTGGGTGACCTAGGGTAATGGCACTCACGTTGGTGTTAGGTGCAGATCCATAGGCATTGAGGTCCGAAGAATAAGCCTTGGTTTGGGTCAGAAGCTGCGCATGGACTTCAAGTCCGATGACGACTTCGTAACGATCTCTGAGCGTTTGTTCCATGCTGGAGTTGTGTATTAGATGCTGGAAATGAGTTCTTTCATGATGTGCGTCATTTTGGGCTCTTGACGGCTTGCTACTTCAATGACATCTTGGACACTTACTTTTTTAATTTTGCCCGGCACACCTAAGTCAGTGATGATCGAGATGGCAAAACAAGGAATGCTCATGTGACGCGCTACAATGACTTCAGGTACAGTAGACATTCCGACTGCATCTGCGCCGATGGTGCGCACATATTTGTATTCGGATGGCGTTTCGAGTGTCGGGCCGGTAAGGCCGGCATAACAACCCACCGCAACGCGAATACCTAAATCTTTGGCAATAGCAGTGGCTTTGTCGATCATTTCTTGATCGTAAGGGTCGGACATGTCTGGGAAGCGTGGGCCGAGTTCGTCTATGTTTTTACCAATTAAGGGGTTGCCCGGAAATAAATTGATGTGATCGTTCATGATCATGATTTCACCCACCTCAAAATTGGGATTGACACCCCCAGAAGCATTGCTGACAAAAAGACGCTCAATGCCGAGGAGTTTCATGACGCGAACAGGGAAGGTAACTTGCTGCAGCGTATAGCCCTCGTAATAATGAAAGCGACCTTGCATCGCGACTACATTTTTGCCGCCAATGCGACCAAAGATGAGTTTGCCAGAATGGCTCTCTACGGTAGAAACCGGAAAATGAGGGATGTCTTCGTAATTGATTTCGTCGATGATTTCGATTTCCTTTACCAAACCACCCAAGCCTGTTCCTAAAATGATGCCAATGCTGGGTGCAACATTTGTTTTACTTTGAATGTAGGCGGTACTTTCTTTAATTTGAGACAACATAAGCGCTAATAAATTGATTAAATGCAGGTTGGTCCAACCATTGGAGCTCAAAAGTCAACAGATACCACGGGTACTTTTGTCGGTCTTCGGCGCTCAGTAAAGATTGAATTTTGACCCAATCTTTGGCGGTTGTCACAATTGCAGAATTTGCTGTTGCAAAGGTATCAAAAAAATGATGAATTTCATTCACGTTTGCCTGTGTGTACGCATGGTGATCAGGATAACTAATGTGTTGAATGCGCACATTTTGATCAAAGGCTTCGTCGAGGTAACCAGGTTTGGCAATTGCACTCACCAGCAAAACGTCTTGAACATCCGCCACTGCGCGCGTGAGGCTAACAAGTGGCTTGTAGACATATCTTGAAAAAAACACAGGAATGTCCCAGTTTTGATACTGTTTGGCGAAGGCAGTTGGGTCAAAGGTGTCAAAGCGCGGACATTTCGTAATGATCAGTGCGTCTGCGCGTTTTAAAGCACCTATGGGCTCTCGCAAATGACCAGCGGGTAGGAGCGCATCTTGATGCAAAGGCTGTGCATGTGTTGAAAGTACTAGGTTCAAGCCAGCCTTGACCCAGCGGTGTTGGAAAGCGTCGTCTAATAAAATGAGCGAGTCAGGGGCTGTACTTCGGAGTCGTTGGATACCATATTGTCGGTTTTCACAAACGGCAAATTGTGCGTGCTGTTGGTATTGCGCATACAACATGCATGATTCATCGCCCACTTCTCGAGGTGTTTTTGCTGTATCAAGCAAAATGAATCCGGTAGTTTTTCTGCCATAGCCTCGGCTCAAGACCTGGATTTGAAACTGTTCGGAAAGTTGTTCGATGAGGTAGCCGACATGTGGCGATTTACCAGTGCCGCCCACGGCAATATTACCGACGCATATAGATTTGCCCGAGATGACTTGTGTGCGCAAAATTTGCAGCTCAAAACAGCGGTTGCGCAACCGGATCACTGCGCCATAGATCAGCGCAAAAGGAAAAAGCGCCAGCCTGCGCATCTTACTGTACGTGGTAGTCTGAGAATTCTTGCTCGTCTGCGTAATAGTAAATGCGCACCATTGCGGTGTCGTTTAAGAAGTCGATTTTACCGACCTCTACACGATTGATAGTGAGACCTGTGCGTTTTTCGAGGTCTGCCTTGAGCAAGTCTTGGTTTTCGGGTTTGATGAGGTCGATGCGCTCATAATTGATGGTCTTGCGGGTTTCGTGCTTCATCAGCCACACATTTTCGAGGATGTAAGTGAGCAAAACGATGGTGACGTTAATGACTGCGACCTCTGAGATACTGAGCTCATTGGAGGCCAAAGCGTTCACCACACTGATGCCTATGATCATAAATAAATACGTCATTTCCTTGATTTCAATGGCGTCTGTACGGTAGCGGATGATGCCGAAAATGGCAAACAGACCCAAGCCCATTCCGGTGTCGATATCCATTTGCATGAGGCCAAAGCACAAGAAGAAGGTGATCGTGCCAATCAAGTAGTAGGTGAAGAGGTAATCTTTGCGACGCGTTTTGGTGTAGTACAAAACACGAATCAAGATGGTCAAAAAGAACAGGTTGATACCGAGGCGCATGAGTAATCCGTAGAAATCGTCACTGAACCAAGTAATGGTATTCGGAGAAATGGTTTTTTTGAGGGGAAGCAAGAAAAATAGGTCAGCTAGCATGGTTGATTTTATTTAAAAAGAGGAGCTTCTTTTTGAAGCGATTGAATTTGAGTACTTCTTCACCGTAAATTTCTACACTGCCAATACAATATTTGGAAAGGCGGTAGGGTCGGATGCGTTCCTTTTTCATGAGTTTGTAAAAAGGAGAATTGCGGTCTAGGACTTCTTGTTTGAGTTCGGCGATGACCAATTGTTTGAAATCGCGCTTGATGTCGCCCATGTGGAAATTGATGTCGAAATCTAGGGTGAGGCGTTCTTTACTGGTTTTAGAGACAAGGGTGATGCGCTGAAAGGCATTCCACATGGTGGGTTGCAATTGGGTGTCTTCGTTGAGCTGTCGGCGCAGGAAGTCGCGCTCTTTTTCGTCCTGAAGCTCGTTGAAATCGTTGGTCAGGATGCGGCGTTTGTCGGTACGACCTTTGATTTTGTGTTTGATTTCTAAAAAATGGATATTGGATTCGACATATTTGCGGATCCGGACTTTGTAGCGGTCGGCCTTTCCGTTGTGGTGGTCTCGGAAAAATGAAAAAGAAGCGTCGTCAAAATAGAGGCTTTCGTAATGTGGCAACATTGTGCCTTCTACCTTCAGTGCGCGGTAGTCGGCTGCTAAAATGGGTAAAAATCGGAGCAGGTCGTCTTGGCGAAAAGCAAACTTGGTGTCTACGCGGTTCATCAGGTTGACATCGGCCATTTCACGGAGGTCAATGGGATCAAACTGCTCGATTTCTGTCTTAATATTGCTCATCTAAGTTTTCCAAAAATAACAAATTCTTAGCTGATTGCTTACATTTGCTTCATGAAGTTCAAAATTCTCTTACTCGGCTCGGGTGAACTCGGAAAGGAGTTCGTCATTGCAGCTAAGCGCTACGGACAGACCGTTATTGCGGTCGATAGCTATGCTGGTGCGCCAGCGATGCAAGTAGCCGATCAGTTCGAAGTCATCGATATGTTAGACGCAGCTGCGCTCGATAAGGTTGTAGCCAAGCATCAACCAGACATCATTGTGCCGGAAATTGAAGCCATTCGCACCGAACAATTTTATCAATACGAGGCTCAAGGTATCCGCGTGGTACCCAGTGCAAAGGCGGCCAACTTCACGATGAACCGCAAAGCCATCCGCGACCTCGCTGCAAAAGAAGTTGGGGTCCGTACGGCGCCTTATCGTTACGCCACAAGTTTGTCTGAACTCCAAGAAGGCGTAGCTTTTTGCGGCTATCCTTGCGTGGTAAAGCCTTTGATGTCTAGCTCTGGCAAAGGACAATCTGTGATCCGCACAGCAGCTGACGTCGAAGGCGCCTGGAACTACGCCATGGAAGGTTCAAGAGGCGACCTCAAAGAAGTCATTGTGGAGGGCTTCATTGATTTTGATTACGAAATCACGCTACTCACCGTGACCCAACAAAATGGCCCCACTTTGTTTTGTGCGCCAATTGGCCACCGACAAGAGCGCGGCGATTATCAAGAAAGCTGGCAACCAATGCCTATGAATCCGGCGCACCTCGCCGAGGCACAAGAAATGGCTGCAAGGGTTACTGCAGAACTTGGTGGCGCTGGTATTTGGGGCGTAGAGTTTTTCATTACCCCAGAAGGCGCATATTTCTCAGAATTGTCTCCGCGTCCGCACGACACCGGAATGGTGACGCTTGCGGGCACTCAAAACCTCAATGAATTTGAGCTCCATGCGCGCGCTGTTTTGGGCTTGCCCATCGCTGAAATCCGTCAAATTCAGAACGGAGCGAGCGCTGTGGTTTTAGCGACGCAAAATAGCGAAAGCATGCCTCAATATCTCGGCCTTGACAAGGTGCTCTCAGACCCGAACGCCGAAGTACGGATTTTTGGCAAACCCACCACTAGGCCCTACCGCCGCATGGCTGTAGCCTTGGCTTTTGGCCCCGAAAAAGTGGATGAGTTGGTACAAACAGCAAAAAGCCATGCGGCCAATATTCAAATTGAATATGCAAATGAGAAAATGAATTAATTTCAGTGATTTTGAATGATTTTGAATGATTTTGAATGATTTTGA